>JBAYJG010000145.1:0-8094 GCA_041665225.1 Bacteroidota bacterium | reverse complement strand
CTCTTGATGTCGCTAAACATGATCGTCACGTCCTGACTTCTCGGTTTCGTCATTCCGCTGCCGGGATTATCGAGCATCTGCTTCACGACGGCGGGCGGGAAGTACGATTCGAATCGTGCGCGCAGTTGGTTTTTTTCCTTCTCTTCTGTAATGTAGCGGTACGTCAGCACCGACACAGTGGAAAGGATGATGGAAAGCGACGGAAAAATGATCGACACGATCGTATTCCCGTAAATGAATATGAGGCAGGCGAAGAGAAGATAGAGTATCAACAATGCGCCCGACGAAGCCGTGTAGATAACGGACGGGGAACGGTATGAGCAATAGATCAGCAGCGCTGCGAGGAATAGTACGATACTGACAAACGTCGAATGCCGGAGTTGCTGAAGGAAATTTCCTGTGAGGATGGTATTCAACGTATTCGCATGGAGTCCCACCAGCGGGAATGACTGTTCGAACGGGATCGGTCCGATATCCGAGATGCCGGTGGAAACATCACCAACAAATGCATAGGAGTGGGGGAACTGTTCCGCAATTGCTTCCACTTCGTCCTGGTCCTGTGCCGCCTCCAGCAGTGTTACAAAACTGATGTGTTTCATCCTCTCCCAGGGTCCGATCCAATTGATGATCATATTCCCGTGTTCATCGATGGGAATGACAATATCCTTTTTGCTTCCGTCGGCTGTTGTGGCATTGCGAAGCGTAATGGATGTTCCTCCCTCCACAATAATATTTTCCGGTCCTACATTGAAGACGGTACACACCATCCGGAACACCATACTTGGGTAGAATGCGTTTTTATATCGGATCACAAGCGGTACACGGCGAAACACACCATCCGGATCCGCCGCAACGCTGATGTATCCCACACCGCGTGACAGGTTGGAGAGTGACGGCCAGGTGAGCAGTGTAGCGCCGGAATGATAAAAGGATTCCGTAGTGGTTGCCTGCAGATTCCAGGCAGTAGAATCAAGGTATTTCTCTTCATCTGGTTCCATTCGAGCGGAAGTTTTTTCTTTTTTCAGTTCGAACGCCACCGGGAAGTATCCGTTGCCGTACTGTTTCACTGCATCTAACAAGAGCGTGTCATCCACGGAGTTCAGCCGCTGTGCGAAAATGATATCATACAGCATCGCAGAAAATTCCAATCTGCGGGTTACATCGAACAGGTCCGCATGCAGGCGGCGGGGGAAATAATAACTCAGTTTCTTAATGCTGGAATTGTCGATATCGATATGAATGATGGAAGAATCGTACGGAGACGGATTGATTTGCTCGCGCAGAACGAACAGCCGATCGATCGTCTGGCGGTCCCAGGATTGGAACACGCCGGGGAACAGGACGAACAGCGCCGTGGTGAACCCGAAGGCGGAAAGGACAAGAAGAACGGCGGAACGGAGCCGCTTGCGCTTATTTGTGTTCAATCGTGATTGTCTTTGAATAGAAGTTATTGGCAGAAATTTCCGTTGCGAGCGTTGCCACATCGAATTTATCGAGATTGATCTCTTCCTTCTTCGTACCGCGGACGTTGCCTGCAATGCTGATTGGCCGTTCGCCGAGCGTCTGGAAGGAACGGAATTTCTTCTTGATTTCCTTTATCTCGGAAACCACCGTCGCAGCGAGTTCCTTCTGCTTGTCTCCCGATGCCACAATGTAGGAATTGACCCTTTGTTCAAGGTCGTACAACCGCTCCCGTGATGCTAATAAATAGAATGTCTCGGTCCCGACATTCTTGTCCAGCTTGAACCAGCTGCGTCCCTTCGGCAAATAATAATTTTTTTCCAGTTCGAACTGCGCTTCGAACGAGGTTGGATAGAGGACTGAGAGTTCGTTCGATGAGCTTTTGTGGATCACATATACGTAGCATTGCTTCTGCAAATTCACCATCATCTTAAACTCGTCGCCGGTGCGCAACACGGTGTCGCGCGTGACCATCACCAGCTTCCGTTCTGCAGGGGGACCGACCTTGGCAACAAAGGACCATTTGTAATTGATATTCTCTTCCGTGTCGCCTGTCTGCATCACGGCATAGGCTGCTGACTGGATGAACAGGAACATGAAGAACAGGGAAACGGATATGGATTTCTGTTTCATGAGTATGCTTTCAATAATTGTGTGATGAAATAATAATGCCGTTAATTCGGGATCAATGAGATCGTTAAATCCTTGTCATACGTTCCCTGATTTCGTGTGGGATGTTGGTTGCCGTTCGTCTGACGTTTGACTTTTTCCTCCACGTAATCCATCAACTCGCCCACGGTGACGGTATAATCGTTGTTGAAATCCGCCTCTCCCTTCATTCCTTCCAAAAGGAAATAGGTGAATACACCGTGACCGAACTTCTCCAGTTCCTGTGATACTTCACCTGCTTGACTTGCCGTGAACACGATGATCCCTTCCTTTGTTTTGGAAAGATCGGAGAGATACTGGTTGATCAGGTTACCGTCCGTTGTGCTCATGCCCCGCGTGGCGATATCCGAACTAATGCCGCCGCTGTGGCATGCATCGGTAAAGACCACGACTCTCTTCGATGGGATATACCGCGTCAGTGCTGTGTTCACATCCCACATCGGAAAGGCGCTTGTTTCCAGTGAGTTGGGATCGGTGTCATAACAGAGCAGGTAATTGTTATTCGGATTTGCAGGCTCCGGCGCTCCGTGTCCCGCAAAGTAGATCACCACCAGGTCTTTGTCGACAGTCTGACGGAGGAAATTGAAGAGCGCTTGTTTGATATTCGTCAGTGTTGCATCCTTGTTTAATAAAATCTTTACGCGTTCTTCCTCAAATCCGCCCCCCGCGGCTGATTTCAAGAATTCGGCAAACGCTTTTGCATCCCGGTCGGCATACGCAAGATTTTTGATTGCGGGATTTCCGTATT
Source organism: Bacteroidota bacterium (assembly GCA_041665225.1). Taxonomy (GTDB): domain Bacteria; phylum Bacteroidota; class Ignavibacteria; order UBA10030; family UBA8401; genus UBA8401. Next base: position 5,216 of record JBAYJG010000145.1, on the reverse strand, counting down.
CGGAAACGCCTACCACAACCGCCCAGCGCTGTGGTTGTCCGGAAGTGTTGCGGAGCGGTTTGTTCTCATCTGCGATGGAAGTCGGAGCACCGAGCATTCGGCGAGTGATATTGATTGTTTTTCGGATTCGCTCGCCATTCCTGCCATTAACTGCAAGCTGGATCTGATTCAAACCGGCTGACAGGGAGAGTTTTTCAGTGCGGAGCGTGCCGATTGGCTTCTTCGGGAAGTTCTCTTTTTTCACGATCTCGATAGTGTTCAGTTGGAGTGCATAGGAAGCAAAATCGAACCAGATTTTGAATTGCAGATCAATGGAAATCTGATCTGTTTCGATACTTTCCGTGGGATTCACCAGCTCGACAGATGCATCTTTGGAAAGTTTTGTCACAGTGACGGACTGCGTGGAGGTGTTTGCTTCCGCATCGGTTGCAGTGATGGTAAATGCATTCACCCCTGCTGCGGATAACGGTTGGGAAGAAGAGAAGGTCACGGCAGTATATGTGCTGTTGACGGATTCCCGTTCTTCCGCGGTGGCTGGCTGGGTGGATACCACGGTTCCGTTGATGGACACTTCTTTGATTGCACTTTCATCCGAGATCATTCCGGAGATTTCCACTTCATTGCTGTACATTTTCAAAGGTTCAGTAGCAGAACTGCGGGGAGCAACGATCGAAATCGTCGGTCCGTTTTGATCCGGCTTTTTATCAAACATGGTATACGTACGGATCTCCCCGCTCCGACCGACTACCACCAGACGGTCCTTCTGCGGTGCAGTTGCAACAAAAAGGGGAGTAAACGCTTCGTCGGTCAATGTATAAAAGATCTTCTGGCTGGCGATATCCCAGAATGAAACAGTGGATGCAACTGTGAGCAGATATTTACTGTTAGAGTGGAAAGCAATGGAAGTGGCTTGTCCGGAAGCACTTTTCATTGTGGCAACAGACTCTCCGCTTCGGCCGTTCCATACGGAAACTGTTGAATCCACATGTGCTGCGGCAAAATATTTTCCGTCAGGACTAAACGTGAGTGCTGTCGCATAGGAGCGTTTTTCCATAATGGATTTGAACACGGTAAATGTTCCCGCATTGAACAGCGTCAGTGATCCGTCATAGCTTGCAGCCACCACAATCTTTCCATCAGGCGAAAATGCCAGGGCTGTAATTTCACTGCGCAGTGAAGGAAATTGTCCGAGTGGTGTGCCGGTTGCCAGATCCCAGAGCTTCACAGTCTTGTCGACTCCGCCGCTGATCACGCGTCCCACCGGATCGGTGTCTATACAGCGGATACTCGCTTCGTGCGTAAAACTCCTGAGCCCCGTTCCCCGACCAGTTTCCCACACGGAGATGGTGCCATCTTGCAATCCTGTGACGAGATTTCGTCCATCTTGTGAAAAAACGATACCGGACGTTTTCACTGTTCCTGTTTGAAACACGGCCTTTTCGCTCAGTGTTGCCGCATCCACGATCCGTATCGTTTTATCGGCTCCTGATAATGCAAGCAAGTCCCCTGAATGCGAAACCGACGCAGCAAAGAATTGTGTCTTATAGGAAGTGTTTTTCTGTGCAGACCGAAGATAAATGCTTTGTGCAGAAAGATGAAGCGAAAGGATGAAAACAAGTGCGGTGATAAAAGTACGGTTCATGGTGTTCCCCCGTCGAAAATGCTCTGTTTCGAACTCAAGATGTTGAAATCTGGTTATTTAGTCAAGGATAAAACTCAATTGATTATAGTGGAGCTCTTTGTTATATTTCTCCACGAATTACTTTTGATCGTAGATCTGCGTGCCGAAGGAACGTACAGTTTAAACTATTGATGGCTCTTGAACTGTATCACAATGGCAATGGTTGTAGTTTCAGCGCAAAGGTATTTATTTCTCTTTCTCGGTTAACATCTCAGTATCGTATGAAAACTTTCATCGGTTTGCTCATCTCCGTCGCCGTCTTCTTCAATATACTACTTTCTCAACCTTCGAGTCCTGTTTCCACTCCGGAAATTACGATAAAAATCTCTGAAAAATCAGGCTTTTTTGGCATGGGGAAACCCCGGTTTGCGAAGATCGCACTTTCCACCCGCAATCAGGATAATGTACTGAATAGCGACAATGTTAATTCCGGACCGCTCTATTATTTTATGATGCGGGATTCGGGAGGGTGGAGCATGGATGAGGATTTTATTCTGGAAGATCTGCCGAAACTTACAATAACACAAAGCGGTGTATCGTACTCTTTGGAACCGGTGAGTCCGGCAGTGAAGCAAGGGGAGACGTCTGTACTGCACTTGTCCGCCAAGAAACATCTGCAGCTAAATCAGCCGCTGACGTTTTCCGTTCCGGTGGATAAGAAGACAGAAACAGTGGTAATGAATGTGCAGCAGGAATTTTGGCCGGGATATAAAAAGTTTATCTCACTCAAAAGAGATGCGGAGAAAGCAATGGCGGAGGCAAGGTTTGCAGATGTCGTTACTGCTTACGAACAAATCTTGTCGGATCGAGCGCTTGCCATTTTCCCGGAATTTGAGGGCGTATATGTATTGCGCTTTATTGGCTACCAAAATCTACTCGCGGATAACACACTGAAGTTTCAGGAAGCAATGGAGGATGGTGACACCGGTACAAAACAGAAGATTGCATCCTCCGAAGAGTTCCTCGTGAAGTTCAAATTCGTATCGGACAACGTATCGAAAGAACAGTTCCTGAACGATGGGACGAAGGACGGCAGTGTACAGCTCCGCGGTACATCGGATAGTATGATTGAACGGACAACCGTTGTACATGATTCCCTGAATCAGGCGCTGGATGAACAGACTATCCGTTGGATCGTGCTCGGCTCGTCTGCCGGAAAGATTGATTTCAAATATAAATATGTTATTGAAACGTTTGCGTATGCATATCTCTCCGTCAATTTCGCCGATACTGCTGCGTCGTCGCTGAAAACAGTCGTGTCGGAAGACCTTACAGCGCGTCTGCAGAAATATAGCCTCTCGAATTCCTACGAAACATTTCTCCGCGTAGTGAACAAACGGTGGAAGGCAAAAGAACCGATGTTTCCGGAAGGGTTTCTCGAGAATCTTGCACGGGACACGGCACAGTTTCCGCTGCCGTTTTATTCTATGCTGAAAGCGGTGCAGGAATTTTATGCGCAGAATTTTCTTGCTTCCAAAGCGGAGATCTATCAGGTGATGCGAACCTGCTATGCATATGAATTAACAGAGCGGATCGACCAGTTGCGTATTCTGATTAATACCATCGAAAAAAATGTGCCGATGGAAGTGTTGCAGCGGATCAAGGATGGATACAAGGCAGAGGAACGGGGAGATAATGATAAAGCAATTGAACAGTACAAAGATGCTATCCTGATCGCCGAAGAGTACGCACCTGCGGCATTTGCCCTGGGCAAATTGTATGACCGGAATGGAGATAGTTATACGGCAAACAATTTCTTTCAAAAAGCGGTCACTGCGGACTCGCAATATTATACGGCATATCGGTTCCTTTATATTAACTTCTTTAAGAATGCCAACTTTAAACCGATGATTGATTTGCTGACACAGGCGATCAATTTCGGCAATGATTTCTTCGACATCCATTATTACCTCGGCATCGCATACAACGGCTCAGCACAGTATGATCTCGCTATTCAGCAATATGAACGGGCGCTGGAACTGAACAGTAAAAGTATCGATGCGAATATCCAGGCGGGGATTTCGTATCAAAACATGAAGTCGTACACCAAGGCACGCGATTATTTTAAGCGCGCAATTACAATCGATCCGGAAAACCAGACGGCGACCGACAATTTGAAACGTTTGGACGAGCTGCAGAAAAAGATGTAGCTGCAACAGAATCACCAGATGCTCATATCCAACTGTTTTTCGGTAAAGCATAATCCGCACACAATCATCGATACGTCGTTCCACAAAGGTGGAATGATGTTCCACTATTATAGTCCCGCTGCTTGAATGAAGCAACTCATATCGTAGTAATATAGGCTCCATATCCCTTTGATGTTTTTGTAGGGAAATTTCAGACAAAGGTCTCTGTGTTGAGAAATATTTTGTGTCCCTGCACATTGCTATTTGTGCCATACACAAGTATGTTCCACAATAAAAATATGTCGGCAGCCGAATCGAGGGGATCGGTTGTACCGTAATTGTAAACCTCCGGATTCGTGCAGACGATGAAGGAGGTTTTGTCGTTTTAAGACCATTTTCTGCGATTTTGGTTCTTGTCAAAGTGTCGTGGCTAACAATTCTCTCACATCTCTTTCGGAGGATGTTATGGCAATACTAAAAAAATATTTTGTTGTGACAATGCTGTTGCTGTTGATTCCCCCGTATGTTCTTCAGGCGCAAACCGTACAATGCGCTTCATTCTATGGTTTGGAATCTAGCTACATATCCATGGGTAGATTTAATTTACATGCCATTACCGATAGCGTAACGCTGGAAGCATGGATCAAACCGTCCAATGCGTTGGCCTATGCAAGTATCATCGGAAACATTTGGTGGACGAGTCAAAATGTCGGTGGATATGCGATGTGGATGGCGGGAGGATCGAATCCCTATTACGTCGGCTTCGGTCTTGCTGATGTAAATAACGCTGCCGAATTAAATTCTGCCCTCATACCGGGATTGGATCAATGGATTCACGTTGCATGCACGTATGACGGCGCCCGCATGGTTATCTATGTCAACGGAGATACGGCTGCATCAATGGCGCACACCGGACAAATTGTATATGATAATTATTCCGATTTGTATATCGGTAAGTATCATGACGATACCGAAGTGTATCCTTACAGCGGATATATCGATGAAGTCCGACTGTGGAAGATTGCCCGGACACAAAGCCAGCTGCGGCAATATGACAGCACGGAGCTCACCGGGAATGAATACGGTCTGATCGGGTACTGGAAATTGGACGAAGGAAGCGGGACTATAACTCAGGATGGTACGGCAAACGACATGGATGGAACGCTTTCAAGTGTCGGCTGGGTGAATGAAACAGGATTGCCGGTGGAACTCGCCTCGTTTACCGCAGAACGCTGCGGAGCAGGAGTCCGGTTACAATGGAGCACCGCAACAGAAACGAACAACCACGGTTTTGAAGTGGAACGCAAAACAATGGACTATGAACAATTAATAACGAACAATTGGAGGAAGGTAGGATTTGTTGAAGGCAACGGAACGACAAGTGCACCGAGAACATATTCGTTCTT
>JBAYJG010000144.1:0-8096 GCA_041665225.1 Bacteroidota bacterium | reverse complement strand
CAAAACAAAAAGGCGGACATGTGTCCGCCTTTCTTGTTATACCAATGGAACTTCGACTTATTTAATAAACATCATCTTCTTCACAATGTTGAAGGAACCCGATTCAAGTCGATAAAAATATACACCGCTCGATAACTGCGGGGCCTTGAATTGGACAGAATATTGTCCTGCCTCTTGAGATCCGTTCACAAGAGTTGCTACTTCTTTTCCAAGAATATCATAGATCTTCAATGTCGTCCGGTCGCTTTTCGGCAGCGAATAATTGATGGTTGTACTTGGGTTGAACGGGTTTGGATAATTCTGTTCCAGCACATAGGAAGTCGGATGAACAATTGTGTTCACTGTAACACTTGTCATCGCATTAAGCGTAAAGTTTGCAGTGCCGCTAACTGGATTTCCGCTTCCATCATATGATGCAGTGGCATTCACTAGCATGGATTCGTTGAATCCAGCTTTATCCGCAAAGACGGAATATTCACCCGGCGCAAGTCCGGTAATTGCATATTTTCCTTCGCCATTGGTAAACGTGTATCCGGCAACTTCGCCTTCCCGATATGCATACACCAACGCTCCCGCACGGAAAGAGCCATTCATCATACTACCGTTTCCGTTGAATGAAACAGTCCCGGTCACCAGCGTAAATCCGTTCGACGAGCGGTCGAAGTGTTTCACATAAATATTGATCTGATCGATGCTGTTTCCGTTCACTTCAACTTTGGTAGCATGTCTCCACCGCGCATTGTTCGAATCTGCAGAATAAAATGCAGGGGCATATTCGCCAAGAGGAACGGCCAGAATCACATAATTTCCGGGCAGCAGGTCCGTGAACCGGTACATTCCCGTCGAGTCTGTATCCGTGACATAGACACGGCCGATGCGGTGCATATCCTTGAATCTCCACCCGTCCCGAAACGCGATGACGCGCGACGGCACAAAGATATTGTCGATCGAATCGATTACCGCACCGCTGATTTCGCCAAGAACAACCGGAGGCAAGGGCGATAGAGTAAAATTAATGCCAGTCGTATCCCGAAGCACCCGAAGCACATCAGCGGAGAGGATATTGGTTTGCTCATTATAGAATTCCACCGCGTATCCTTTTGCACGAGCCAATGCAATGTAACCGCCCGGCGGCAACTTGACGTTATACTGTCCCAGCGAATCCACCTTTGCTTTGAAGACAAACTCAGAATTCCCTTCCAAACGGAAATCGCCGTGCTGATTCATTTCAAAAAATTTCCGGAAGTTCTCAAATCCTATCCCCAAGCCTCCGCCTAAATTCAGCGCAAACTCTGCACGAACGAACACCACTCGACTTTCCGCACCGTTAATCGCGGTTCCCGTCGTGTCCGTTACGGTGCCGCTGACAGTGATCGGCGCAGGAGCAGGGCCGCCGTCCCTTAGTTTCATCGAGACTGGCGTTGGTCCTTCAGAGGAGTCCGGCACTATGACGATCTTTGCCTGGGAAACTTCGCGTGCCGTATCGTACCATGCACTCCGGTACTTTGAAGAAGGAGAATTGGCGCGAATCTTATATTGACCGGGATCGATCCTGTTGATCCAATATTTTCCGTTTCCGTCTGTTTTTGCGGCATAGGCAAAGGAAAGGTTGAAGGAATTATCCACCTTGAACACTTCGATAATCACATTCGGTATTCCGATATCGGCCTTGTCAGATATCTTGCCATAGATGATACCATTTCCGCCCGCAACGGTGACGATGAATTCCTGACGGGCTATTCCACCCTTGTTCGATTTCGCTTCAAGAACAATCTTATAAGAACCTTTTTCACCTGGCATCCAATCGACCACGCCGGTGGCCGAATCGATGGAGAATCCCGGCGGATAATGTTCGGCACGATATCGAATCTCAGCAGTCGGATCATCGGATATCGCAACAGCGGTGTATTCATACGCAGTATCCTTTTCTGCAAACGGATTCGGGCGGGAAATAAAGTGAATTACATCTCCAGGAGGATTGCAAAAAACAGTTAACTGGCGCGACGTACTGAACAATACTTCTCCTGTCGTCATGAATGCTTTCACGTAGAAAACAAATATCATCGGCTCATCAGGATCGAGGGCCAGCGGTGCATCGGTGACCGACCACTGGTTGGTGGTAGAATCGATCTGTGTGTCGGTTGGAGATGCATCTCCAAGGAGTGCGCGGTACACCAAAAAATAACTGACCGTCCCGAACGGTGGCATTTCCCATTTAAGCTGAACCTTCCCTTTGTCTATTCTTCCGTCCAATTTGAATGAACCAATCTCCGGAATACCGGGAACGGGAACAAAGATAGTGTTGCTCAAATCGATAAGAGCCCCGGTGGTTGCCACGACCTTATACGCAAATGTCGTCGGTGTCGGCGACATCGTCGGCGGGGTGTGATCGACATACGCTGTGTCCGACGTCGTGAGGATCAATAACGCAGTAGTATCCGGAAGTTTCATCCGATACAATTTGTATACGGTTGTGTTGTTACCGTTAGCCGGTACCGTCCATGCCAATTTCACTTCGCCGTTAAGCTCGACTTTCAGTGCAACGAGTTTCACCTGCGAATGCGTTCCTTGGGCCAAAAGCAGCACCGCGGCAAGCAGTATCAACAACAGAACAGTAAGGCGTTTACTCATAACTCCTCCAAATTGTACAAATCAAAACAATGATCAGTGTAAAAATCCCTTTCGCCAATGGTTTGGCGTTCCAAGTTCTTCCCGTGCCATTGGACAGCACCAACGTCCACGGGAGTAGAGCAAGTGAATGTGAGAACGACACAGATTACTCCTGCAATCACCATACCAAAGAAAAAGCCTCTAAATTAGGCTATTCCCGCTATTTTCCTACGTTATGGTGTGCAAATCCTGCATGGTTCATGCATGTCATGCACCGAGATTTTTATTAAAATCCCACCCGGAATTGAACCTGTTGACCTATGTTTTGACCAGACGCCGGTTCGATAGAAACCGCACTATGTGTAAAAATATCAAACTCAGAAAGTATATAGACAGCTGCAAAAGCGGCAAATGAATACATCTCAGCTTTACGGTACGAATTATATGCATCGTATTTTGAAGCAATATCCGATGCCGCTGTTGCATGCAAATATTTTTGCCGTGCATCGGTACGGAGCAGCTCAAAAGTCAGGCCGGACGAGATCGTTACAATTCCCGCGCTAATGAAAACTGTTCCGGTGCTTGTTCGTCCCTGATGCATCTGTTCCCACCCTGGAAAGAGCACCGTGCGAAATGTTATTGATTGTTGTTCCGTATTGTCCAAAGCAAGTCCCGTCTTCGGATGTTCCTTCCGCTGAGAAATGAACCGAACACGCGCATCGTTGAACACGGAAAGGATCTTAGGAGAAGTTAATACCGGATCGAGTTCAAAATTCTCATCGATCGTGAGCAATGCAACAAACCGTTCCTTCGCCGACATGCTTTTCCCTTGAGCGATCAACGAAAAGGCGATCCATTTTCCCAGCTGTACTTTCACAGAATCTTCCAGTCCCGATTGTTCACTCATCCTTCGCGATTCAAGTTCAGCGGCAAGATATTGCCCTGTTGTGTATAACCGTTCGATCTCGGTCAGGGTGGAGTCTGCTGAAACTTGCTGTGCAAAAGCAGCAAGACTCAACACCACTACTAAAAATGATATTCGTAAAAAAATGTTCATCGTACCAATGATGCTGTTACGTGAATAGTATCCAATGCGGTTATTACGATTTCTTTGATGAAATCGGTAAACGACGAATTCTTCAACCGGACGGTGTGCTTCCCCGCACTGAGAATGATTGGTTTCGTCAACGGCGTTGTATCCTTATATTGTTCGTCCACATACACCTCTGCCCAGGGAGTGACCGTACATAGGAGATACCCCGCATGGTCCAAAAAATTTCCGGCCACGGTAACATCCCGCTCCGATTGAACTGTCACAGTTTTCACAATAGGATCGAACGACGGATTGGCAAACATCACTGCATGATTGCCCGTCGACAGTTTGATCGGTTTAGCAATGGGTGTCTCACCGATTATTTGATTATCGATATACACTTTTGCCCACGGGGTGCTGGTGATGAATACTCTTCCGGAATCCATTGAAGTTCCCGGAGTCTTTTTTTCTACAACATTATCCGAAATCATTGGATGCGGAGAATTGTCCACCGCCTTGTCCACTGGTTGCACGGTTTCCAATTTCGGAGTATTCATAGAATCCATCGTACTCGTTTGCAGTTGTTGAATATTGGATATTTCTCCGACTGGTTCCGGCTCTGCAAATTTCACTACTCCTATGATGACCAAACAAATGGCTGCCACCGTGACTATTCCAATCGGCAGCATACTTTTACGGGAAACGGTCTGGACCTGTTGTTCAAACAGAGACGATGAAGTATCATTCAGCGCAGTCAATGCTTCACGCGCCGTTGTAAATCGCCCTTCCTTTTTTGGCTGAAGCATTGTGTGCAGAAATGCCGAGAATTCCGTATCCGAACGTTCCTCAAACCGTTTTAGTTCTTCACCGGTGAAAGCCATTACTTTTTTCATGCATTCGGAGTACGTGGATCCTTCGAAGATCCGTTCTCCGCTCAACACTTCAATCAGGGTTACGCCAAGTGAAAAAAGATCGGTCCGCTGATCAACATCATCTCCCCGAACCTGTTCCGGGGCCATGTATGCCGGAGTGCCGAGCACCATTCCTTCCATCGTCACAGTGGGAGAAAGGGCAACATACGCCAATCCGAAGTCCGTTACTTTGATCGTCCCTTTATCGGAAACCAATATATTTCCCGGTTTAATATCCCGGTGGATAATGCCGCGGTCATGCGCAACGGCAAGTGCGCGCAGCACGTGAATCGCTGTTTTTTTCGCAAACGTCAGCGGTTCCGCAATGCCGGCCGCGATCACTTCTTTCAACGAATGGCCTTCGACAAATTCCATGACAATCGCCGGTGCACCGTCGATTTCCGTCAGATCGTACACTTGCACGATATGCTCGCTGCGCAACGCGGCATAGGCGCGGGCTTCGCGTATGAAACGCTGTTTCAGTCCATCGTCACCTACCAGATGCTTCTGCAGCACCTTCAGCAGGACCGGACGATGCAACTTCTCGTCAAATGCGCGGTAGACGATAGTTGTTGCGCTTTCGTTGATCTTTTGCTCTATTTTGAATTGAGTTCCGTTCACTGATTTATTTGCTCACACAAAGGCGCAAAGAAACATACTTTCCTTTTCGTTGCGTCTTTGCGAAAGATCATTATTCATTACCCCATTCTTTAATACGGTATTGCAGCCACCGCAGTGAAACGCCAAGTCTTTCTGCAGTCCGAGTGCGATTGCCGTTCATCTCGGACAGTGTTGTTTCGATCAACTGGCGTTCGACATCCGCAAGTGTCATCGCACTTTTCTGCAGTGCCGATTGGTCGCTGGTATCAAACAGGAAATCGTCTTTCGTCAATTGCGTCCCCCGGCACAACACCACCGCCCGTTCGATCATGTTCTGGAACTCCCGGACATTCCCTTTCCATTGATTCACCAGCAGTAACTGCATCGCATCCGGATGAATGCTGTCGATAGGGCGTTTGTAATTTTGCGCTGCCCGTTTCACAAAATGATTGGCCAGCAGCGGGATATCATCTTTCCGTTCGCGGAGCGGCGGCAGGTGAATGCCGATGACGTTCAACCGAAAGAAGAGATCTTCTCGAAACCGATTTGCTTTGACTTCTTCCTTTAACTCTTTATTTGTGGCAGCAATGATACGGATATCTGTTTTCCGGTTAACGGTATCACCAACACGACGGTATTCCTTTTCCTGCAACAGCCGGAGGATTTTCGCCTGCAACGCCGGAGGCAACTCACCGATCTCGTCCAGGAACAGTGTTCCGCCTTCAGCGACCTCGACTAATCCTTTTTTATCCGATGCAGCGCCGGTGAATGATCCTTTCACATGCCCGAACAATTCGCTTTCCATCAGCTGCTCCGGCAAAGCGGAACTGTTGACTGGCACAAAGGATCGTCCAGAACGTGTTCCGTGTTCATGGATGGCACGGGCGATCAGTTCTTTGCCAGTGCCGCTCTCTCCGGTGATCAATACCGCGGCATCCACATCCAGCACACGTTGGGAGATCTCCAGCACTTTCCGCCATTTCTCGCTTCCACCGATAATATTGCTGAAGAGATGAGACACATCCACCTGGTTCTTCAACCGCGTGTTTTCTTTTTCCAATATTGCGTACCGCTGCGCATTTTCAATAGCGATTGCGGCGAGACTGCCGAAAACGGTGAGAAATTTCATCGCATCTTCAGTGAATGCCTTCCGGGATGTACTACAATCCAAATAGACGGCGCCGAAGATCCGTTCCCCAGCCCGGAGCGGTATACAAATGATCGAAAGAATCTTCTGCGCCATGATGCTCACCGATGATTCGAATCGTTCATCGCTCATCGCATCGAATGTCAGTATCGCTTCACCGGATTGCAACACTGATTTCACCACCGATGATGATGCGGCAAATTCATCGCTCGCTTTTTTTGAGTTGAAATTCTTCACTGCAACCACAGTATATCCGCTGTCGCTGTTGTTGTCCGCAAGAATGACAAATCCACGTTCGGCTGAGAGATGTTTCATGGCAATCTCCAGCACTTTTTCCAGCAATGCGTCTGGTTCCAGGATCGAATTGATCGTCCGTGTGATCTCAAATAATGCGTTGAAGTTGTCTTTTTGTTGTTCCATCTATTGCACCACAAAATGCGATTCATGTGAACGGGAATAATTCCCGAATTTATCGACGAGGGTGATCGTCCAGAAATAATTCCCCTTGGTAAGTGTCGGTGCGGTCACCGGATATTGCAGCTCCTCAAAGAACGGTATCAAACCTGTATATGACCACACAACCGTTTCAGTTCCCGCACGGTACACTGTTATAGTATTCGTATATTCATAATTAACATTTGGAGGAATCCAGGTAAACAGCGGTGTTGCATCCGTTGTATCCTGATCGATCGGTGTTGCTGCATTTTCAATTACTCTGGTAACAAAAAATGCTTCGCTCAAGTCGACGGTGCCGTGAATATCCCTGGCAATGATATGCAGCGGTTTTCCCACCAGCCAATCAATCGAATTAGTCGGAAACGAATCCTTTTCCAGCGTGACAGTAAAATTTTTAGAAAGAGTGGAATACGTCAACGGAAAGCTGTAGGTAGAAACGTTGAACCATGCCGAATCCGGATCGTACATACTGTTTGGATCAGTGACTGTTGCAACGATATCGACAAAATACCGGGGACTGAAATCGATATAATCGATCTTCCGTGTCAGAATTTGTTGAAAGGTTACCACCGGTGCAGCGTTCAATCCGCGCACGATCTGTGTTGTGGTCTTTGGACGGATTGTTACGGTGAATGTATCGTTCGCGTAGTTCTGTGCTGTAACAAAACAGCGGTGCTCCCCTTCGGATATTTCCGGGAAAGAAAAATTACCGGACGTATCCGTTGTCGTGCCGATGCCTTCCGTGCTGTCCCAAACAAATGCGCCTGGTACACCGGAAGATTGATTGGCAATGATGATCCGTCCGCTTAAGCTCCCGTCTGCCACATATGCAGCGGATTCCGGATCAAGCGGATTATCATGCGGTGCATCGTTCACACAGCCGGTTAAAAGAATGCCCAAAAAGAGCAGTATGGTGGTACGTTTCATCTGTAGTGATTGAATTTACTATATTTTAGCGAAAAAACCGCAAAAATCAGAATTTAGACAACCGATAGAAAGAAGTGCTTAAAAGAAATGAAAAAAAATGTGCTACTCATCAACCAGCAGTTTGTAGCCTTTGCCCCGGATATTGATAATGGAGATCTTCGGGTCAATTGTGAGGTATTTGCGGAGTTTTGAAATGTACACATCCATGCTGCGAGCAGAATAATAAGAGTCGTTGTTCCACACAGAGGTGAGAATCCATTCGCGTTCGACGACATTATTTATTGCGCCGCACAAGACTGCGAGCAATTCGGATTCTTTAGCAGTAAGTCTAATAGTTTTCTTTTCGTTGATCTTCAACGTCGACTTCCGGACATCAAACCGAAACTTGCCGATTACAAATTCGCCATTCGAT
>JBAYJG010000143.1:0-8099 GCA_041665225.1 Bacteroidota bacterium | reverse complement strand
TGAATATTTACAAAGCGATCGAAGCGAAGGATCAGAATAACCGGACATCGTTGATGATGGGTCCGTGGTTTCATGGCGGCTGGGTCCGATCCGACGGTAGTCGTTTGGGAAATGTCCGATTCGGTGGAACACCGTCCGCATATTATGATGAACATATCCGTCAGTTCTTCCGATACTATCTGAAAGGAGAAGGGGAATTACATCTGCCTGAAGTCTCGGTATTTGAGACCGGCAGTAATCAATGGAGATCATACACTGAATGGCCGCCGAGAAGTTCGCAACGGAAAAAAATCTTTCTCGCACCCGGTGCGCGCCTTTCCTTTACTGTGCCAAAAGAGAAGAATGGATCGGACAAATATAGTAGTGATCCAAACCGGCCCGTCCCGTACATTTCGGAAATCAGCAACTCACGAGGCCGGGAATACATGACCGACGATCAGCGGTTTGCCTGGCAGCGGCCGGATGTGTTGTCGTATGAAATGGCAGTTGACTCTTCCATCACAATCTCAGGTCCGGTGACTGTTGATTTGTATGCTTCGACCACCGGCAGCGATGCCGATTTCATTGTGAAAGTGATCGATGTGTTTCCGGATTCAACAAAGGACGAAGTGATCGATGGGAAGGTGGTAAAGCTTGGAGGATATCAGATGCTTGTCCGCGGTGATGTGATGAGAGGCCGGTATCGGAATAGTTATTCTCTTCCCGAGGCGATGAAACCAAACAAAGTTGAGAAGATCAGGTTTACATTGCCGGATATCAATCATTCGTTCCAAAAAGGCCACCGGCTCATGATCCAGGTGCAAAGCAGCTGGTTTCCGCTTGTAGACAGGAATCCGCAGACATTTGTGAACATTTACAAGGCAAAAAAGAGTGATTTTCGGAAGGCAGTCCATACAATATACCGGTCTGCTCAATATCCGTCCGCAATTGAGGTGGGAATTATTGCGGAATAACGCAATTCCATCAGATTCCTTCCAGAATGGAATTATTTAAAAATTTTCATTCGCTTTTTGGATGAAAATTCGTATATTTATAATCCCAAAAGTAATTACGTTCAACGCAAGGAGAGTTTTCAATGGCAAAACAACAGTCGTTTGAGGAAAAAGCCAAAAAAGCCGCTAAAGCTGGCGGGTTGGAAAAAACGATTAAATTTGTTGCAGCGGTAAAGACAGATAAAGGTTCATATCGTTTCAACCAGAAATTAGTTAAAGTTAAAGACGAAAAGTCTGAAGAAGCGGTTCTGGAAGCCGAATTTAAGAAAATGCAGTCCGGCGCCCACTAATTCAGATCAATCAGCAATCAAGGAATTACTACAATGTCAAAACGATGTGAAATCTCCGAAGTCGGTCCGATGACCGGTCACAATGTGTCGCATGCGAACAACCGCACTCCGCGACGGTTTCTTCCCAATCTCCAGAGCAAACGTATCTGGGTGCAGGAATTGAAACGGTACGTGAATGTGAAACTCTCCAGCAAAGCATTGAAGACGGTAACGAAGAATGGCACCGCCGAAATCGCAAAGTTAGTCCGCGCCGGCAAGATCTAAACTTCTCGAATGTATAGCAGAACAAATACGTTTGTCTCTGTTCTTCTGTTGATCATCTATGGCACACTTACATTTGTGAGTGTGCCATATCATTTTCATGACGATACGTTATTTGCTACGGGCAGCGGTTTGCATACGTTTGCCCAGCATGATGATGCACACCACTGTCACCATCACAGTATTGAAGTTCATGACGACTGTATCATCTGTTCTGCGGCCTCCCAAAGTATGGCCGCAGCGGCCGGTACCGTCATTCCTATAACACCTCCAACTGCGGGTGTATGCACTCTAGCGATATTCTCAGCCGTTACATCTGATGCTCATTCATCACACTCCCTTCGCGGTCCTCCAGTCGTTCTCGGATAATTCTGTTATAACAATCGATTTTGTCAGCACCCATTTTATGGTCTTTACCATAAAAAATACATTTCAATTGTTTTACAATTTCGGGAAGGTGTATGAGACTCATTCAATTTTGTATTACTCTGTTCATGATCGTTGCGTATAGTACTGCGCAGACTGATTCTACAGCAGCGACAGATTCACTTCTTATCCGAGAACTTGAGCAGCAAATGCAGCCGGCAGTTCCGCAGGATGCAGCGCCGATACGAACCGCACCAACGACAAATCCGGACCTCAGCGCGATCGGCGATTTCCGGTCGTCGTATTCGGATGCGGGACCGCGCAATCTTGAAACATATTTCAATGCACTGGAAGTGCAGCTCAGTTCAGTTGTTGATCCGTATGCCGAAGCGAAGTTTCTATTTTCGTTTGGGAAGGATTCACTCAACGGAGAATATTCAGCCGGACTTGAAGTTGCAACGCTGACGTCGCTTTCTCTTCCGTCCTCCATTCAGGTGATGCTGGGAAGATTCAAAACACATTTTACGAAAGTGAACCAGCTGCATCCGCATGCATTCAGCTTTGTGGACTTTCCTATCTTGATACGTAACTATTTCGGAGAAGAGGGATTGTTCATGGAAGGCATATCGGCAAGTGTGCTTGTTCCGAATCCGTGGGACGTGTATCAGGAATTTGTTGTTGAAGTCGGCAGGAGCGGATCGACGCCGTCACTGGATTACGGTACCGGAAATCGCCTGCTTACTACAGCACAGTTAAGCACTTTTTTCGATCTCTCCGAAAACTCTACGCTGGGAGTTGGACTATCGGGATTGTCCGGTGTCAATGCGCTCGACCGGACAACAATAATGGCAGGTTGCGATCTGACGTATAAATGGAAACCGGTCCAGTATAACACATACCACTCCTTTACCTGGCAGACGGAAGCGATGCTCTGCCGGACGGATACGTCTGCCGGATCGACGCTGCAATCCTACGGTGCATATTCATTATTTGAATATCAAATAGAGAAGAGAACATTCATCGGTGCCCGATTCGATTATTCCGGCTTGCCGATGGTAGAGAAATCAGATGAGCGGTCAATTTCATTGCTCCTGCGGTTTCAACCGACGGAGTTTCAAATTTTAGCGCTGGAGTTTCAACATGCCAATAGGAATTTCGGACCGGGCTATAATCAGCTTGTCTTCCGTGCGATCTTTGGCATTGGCACTCACGCTGCGCATGCATATTAACCGTTTGTCCCATATTCGGAGAAATTTTCTATGAAAAGAATCATTGTCCTGTTCCTGATATTTATGACAGCATCATTCCATTCACCAGCGCAGCTGAAGATTGTTACGACCATTCCCGATTTGAAAAGTATCGCGGAATTCATCGGCGGAAACCGGGTGGAAGCTTTTTCTATCGCAACGGGATATCAGAATCCTCATTTTGTCGATCCGAAACCGAGTTACATTCTGAAACTGTCCAGGGCGGATGTCTTCATCACCGTTGGACTCGATCTGGAGATTGGCTGGGTGCCGGCGCTGCTCAATAGTGCGCGGAATCCGAAGATTCAAAAAGGAGGAGAAGGATATGTCGACGCCTCTGTTAATATTCCTTTGCTGCAGGTTCCCTCCAGTGTTAATCGCGGGGAAGGAGATATTCACATTTACGGCAATCCTCATTACTGGCTCGATCCGTTGAACGGGAAGATCATTGCAAAGACCATTACACAGACGCTCAGCAGGTTAGATCCGGAACATCAGACGCAATTCCAGGAACGGTTGAAGCAGTTTAACGAAACGGTCGATACAAAAGTAAAACAGTGGGAAGGGATGCTGAGCCGATTCAAGAACACCAAGGTGATCGCCTATCATAATGAATGGCCCTATTTTGAACAGCGCTTCGGATTGAAGATTGTCGATTTTCTTGAGCCAAAGCCGGGCATTCCGCCGACTCCTTCGCAATTATCAAAAATTATCACGATCATGAAACGGGAGCAGATCTCGATCATCATCAATTCAATGTATTTCAAAGCCGAATCCGCAGATCTCGTTGCACGGAACACAGGCGGAAAAGTCGTTACGCTGGCCACCTCCGTTGGCGGTGTGCCGGAGATTCAGAATTATTTTGATCTTTTTGATCACAACGTCCGCCTGCTTCTTTCGGCGCTGCAACAGTGAGGATAGTATGACAGACATGTTCACGCAGGATTTTATCGTCAATGCATTAATGATCAGTATCATTATGGGATTGCTTCTATCCTATCTCGGTGTTCACGTAGTCGGCCGGGGGATCGTCTTCGTAGATCTGGCACTTGGCCAGATCTCCATGTTGGGAATAGCGATTGCCAACTTCATCGGGAAGGATCAGACACTTGTCTCCATCATCTTTACCATGATTGGGGCATTCCTCCTTTCGTTTATCAAGATCAAGGATAAACGTTTGAAACAGGAAGCGATCATCGGTATTGTCTATGCGGTTGCATCAGCAGCAACAGTGTTATTCATCTCGAAATCACCTCATGGCGAATCAGATATTTCTGAAGTGCTGTTTGGTAGTGTCTTCACTGTAACAACCGAACAGATTATTACGATGGCAGCGGCGTTCGGTATTATCGGTTTAGTCCACATCATCTTCCGGAAAAAGTTCTTTTCCTTGACGGAGAAATTCGAAAATCATCAGATCGAAGAATTTGGTGTTTTCAATTTGTGGAATTTCCTTTTCTATCTCTCCATTGGTTTGGCGATAGTGCTTGCTGTGAGGAGTGCCGGGGTTATTCCGGTATTTTCCTATCTGATCATTCCGCCGGTGGCGTCGATCTTTGTCGCCAGGAAACGGAGCAGCATGGTTGTTATTTCGATGCTGGTGGGTGTGGCAGGGAGTTTTTTCGGAATATTCTTCTCGGCGCATTACGATTTTCCGGCAGGTGCTTCCGTTGTTGCCCTGCTAGGTGTGTTCTTTTGCGTTCTGGCGACCGTCAAGTGGATGGTGAAGATGTTTACTGCCTCTTAAAATAAGAACTATCATCGCACAGCATATAAGAACCATTGATGTTCCCATGATTCGATGGAGTTGAGAATGGGATCCGGGCGTGGCTCCAAGGTGAACGGTTCATCGGAAAGCCGTTCCAGAAATTTGGTATTCAGATCCCATCCGATGACGTATTGAATGTTTTTTGAGCGGATATAGGAGATGCTTTTCCTGTTGATCAACGCATCATAACTTTCCTTGTTGACCACTCCGTCCAAATTGATCACGGTGATATTTCTTGCGAAGTACCCCAAGGCACCTGTTTGACAGCTGCCGATGATGGTGTTGTCCGTGAATGCCGTACTTGCCCACCTTCCTAATTTTAGATATCCTTGCCGCTGAATATCAGAGACTTCATACAGTCGTCGGAAATCATCGTCGCTGCAATTCATTGCAATAATGATGCAGACTGATGCTATAAGAGCACCAACCTGTTTCCGGGAAGATGGCAATATGGACATCATCGTATCAAAAAACGGAATTGCGAAAAGCAATACGACAATCGTGATTGGATGCAGATACCGCTCAAAATACCATATCCCATAGATATAAAACACATAGGCGAGGAAGAGCGTTACAGCGTAGAGAAAGACTGGAATGAGAATTTGAGAATTTCTACCAAGAGCAGCAATACATCGCGATCCGCGCAGCAACGGAAGAATGTAAAACAGTCCCCCGCCGACGATGGTGAGGATACCCATTGGTTGAATGTTCAGGTCGTAAGACCATCGTGCAACAATGTAAACCACATGAACGCAATACAACACACCGGTACTGATGAACAATACAGCAACCAGTGAGAATTGCTGCCGCAAACGGTTGATGAACGAAGAGCCGGCTGAAATAATGGGAATGAACAGCAATCCTCCAATCACAAGTATCGTAATGTTATTGTTGATAAAAACGAAAAACCCCCTGCGAAGCATCGCCATTTGCCAATCGAAAAATGATGAAGATAATGCTGCGCGCTGAAGTTCCATAAAACGGACAGCCTTGCCGCTGATTGGATACAGGTCACCGGTATACCAATACGAATACATCAGCCATGGACCATAGGCAAGCGCCATACCAAGAAATATGAAGGCAAAGTGTTTGATGAGAGAAGGGACGTTCGTTCGCCATTCCCATGCGAGCATACCGAAAAGCGGTGCGAGTAACAACAAGATATCTATTCTCGCCATTACGCCGAGACCGGCAATAATACCAAAGGTGAAGATTCTCCGGGTTGTCAGAGTTTCCTTGTCCATGATGTATCGTTGAACATAGGAGATGATCCAGACAATGAAAAGACTCGCGATGGACGTCTCCAGTCCATTGAGTGCGACCCTGATCGACATGGGATTGAAGATCCATGCGACCGCGATAATAAACGATGTATAGGGAGATGCACTGATTCGGCGAACAAGCTGAATGAGAAGATACAGTGCGATTGTGTCGAACAGGATCAACAGATACAATGCAAAGTGGATCGGGATGATGTCGCTTTGGGGCTGAACGGAAAACACTGGGACCATGAGAAAAACGTACAATGGTTGAAATCCGTTGGTATAACCGTTTCCGTACAATGGTCCGTTTCCTTCAGCGATATTGCGGGCAATCGTCAGGGAGAGATAGGCATCATCTGGAATGGTAACATCATCCACATGTTCGATCGGCTTCAGTGCCACTGCGACGCGGAGAGCAAGATTCAGAAGGAGAAGTCCAAAAATTATAAAACTGATAGTGCGTTGAGAAAATCCGGAAGAAATCATGTGATGGTTTTCGTGTTCATTAATGAATATTTTCAAAACATAAACAGTAAAGTGTATAAAGTAATTGAATAAGAATCAATTCACGGCACGAGTACAACGCCACTCATAAAAAAACCGGGAATGCGATTCCCGGTTCAATACAAAACGGTATATGATGGTGGTGAGTATTAAAACACGCCGACCAATCCGGCGGTGAGTTTGTTTCCTTTTGCGTCAACATCATAGGTATATTCACCGATCAACCGTAGATTACGTGCGAGCAGATAACTATAATGACCGGTGATGCTGTTGTACTTATAGGATTGCGATGTGATTTCAGCCCAGTTATAGAGTAGTGCTCCGTACCAACCGCTCTTGTCACCGTCTGGTGCATAGATCAATTCTGTCATGGTGCCGCGCGTCTCTACGGTCTTTTTTGTTACGGCAAATACAGGATTGTCATCCCGCCGTTCGACATATTGCAGATTCACTTCGATAGGTTCGAAGGAGAGCGTTAAATCAGGGCCGGCCATCCACAAAGAATTGACGTGAGAAAGATTCTCTTCCTTGCCGTAATATGCAAATCCGCCGATACGGATTCCTTCGGTGATATCCTGCGAAACACGGGCAAAGAGATTCTTGTAGGCATCTGAATCGAAGTTCCGCTGTCCATCCGCTGCGCCGATCCCGTTACCGTTCAACAATTCAACGACCAAATCTGTTTTCGTTGGCAGGGAATAGGAGAACATCAGTCCGCGGTCATAGGTGAGATTAATGCCGGATGCGCCGGGAGCGACACGATAGATCTGATAATCTTCCAATGTTAATCGCAGTTCTCGTTTGAAGAGCGGATCACTTACCTGGAATTGTCCGACGAAAATGTCCACCCCGGAAGAAAACGCGTTGTTGAACATGATGAAAGCATCCTCAAGACCAGCAACACTCCCCCGCTCTCCGAAGAAAAAGTAAAAATAATAGGATACATCGTGTGCGATCTGTCCTCCTGACAGTAATTTTAGCAGGTACGGAGCTTGTATATCAGCGCGATGCGTCGTCGTCGGCTGCCAGCGGGCATATCCTTCCACACGCAATGCAAACGGAAGTTCTCGCATCAGCAGTAGCTGATCGTCTCCTGTTTCGCGAAAATACCGCGGAGGTTCTTTCTCCGGTAGTTGAAATCCATTTGCAGCGAACTCTTCCGCATAGGCTTTCAGCTTGGGAGCGGGGGAATGGCATGTCTGGCACGACATGTCGTACTTCCGTGCAAATGCAGGAATTGCGAAGAGCTGTGAAATGCCGAAGATCGAAATCAATGAAATGACAATAAACAGTTTTTTCATAGGATCACCTGATCAAGGAAGAACAGTGATTGAAGTTTCATGGAAATTCACCTGTATCGTTTCCACTTCTTCCATCGGTACGCCGAGAAATTGTGCCACGGGTGTCGG
>JBAYJG010000142.1:0-8372 GCA_041665225.1 Bacteroidota bacterium | reverse complement strand
GTTACAATAGACCGTGCCACCTCTTCATTTTCGTAACGGTTCTTTGACTGAATGAATCCGAACGCCCAACGCGGCGGAAGCGGTTGTCTGCCGGTCAGCCAGGTGTATTTCTCCAGTTGTTGAGCAATTGTCTTTGCCGCAATTATATAATAGGAAAGTTCTCCACCTTCAGCGGTATAAGAATACTGCGTGGAATCGGTAACGCCAAAATCAAACTCACCGCGATACGTATTATCTATATAGAGAGCATAACCATTGGGAGTCGTTATGACAGGAACATTCAAATTCATCGTCGCCAACGGGACGAGATAATTGCCGACTTGTGTATTGTAATTGGTGAATTTTTGTCTGCGCTTATCCATTGCTGTTCCACGTTCACCTGTCCCGTAGAAATGATCATTTGAACCCAGTGTAAATCGAAGTGTCCGAGTATCATTTTCAAAAGAATATCCGCCGTTCTGCGGCTCTGCGAGAAGACTTGTTCCTGCTGCATCGAAGACAGAGATACGAAGAGGGTATTTTTGGAGACGCAAAAGAAGTTTTCCTGTAATCAATTCAACGACTGAATCCGTTTCATGTACCGTATAGGGAACATCCTTTGAAGGAGATTGAATAACGACAAACGACGAATCCAGTGTTGATAGTGCGGAAGGGAGCAAATCGACGCGAACAATATCGTCCGCATACAACATCAACCGTACGGCAGACGAATCCGCATGCACGACGACAGTATTGCCGTCGTTCGTATACGATGTGATATTTCCCAGAAACGACTGGGCTGCTGCAGTGACAACCAAAACAACGGTCAGGACAAGTGTGCGAAACATCATTCGAGTAATTCCTCCTATTGGGTGATTATTGACAATCAGCGATGGATGAAATAACGATCGGTTGTGTTACGGTTATGCTCTTTAAAAACACTTTTAATAATTTACTCTTTTCATTCCAGAACACTCCGGACTTCGCCGCAGCTTCCCGTTCGGTCCGGAACGATTTCATCGCAACTCCATTGAAGGCAAGACATATTTTCTTTTCCACTCCATGGAATTCAAAACGGTACATTTTGCGGGCGGGAGCAGAGGCATACGTTCCTACAGCAGCACCGATTGAGAGTGTGAAATCAGTTTGGCGGAATGTAAAGGTTGTCGTCCGGTATTCATTCTTCGTCCTATAGTGCTCCGTGATTCCGTCATCCTCATACAGAACAAACGAAGCATCGTTTCCAGGATACACATGAATTGTCAGACTGTCTTTGGAAAGAAACGTTGTGCTCACAGCGTAATTCCCCATCGGTATGATGGAACCGGCTTTGACAAAGAGCGGTAATTTCCCTGTCGGTGCGTTATAGGACACAACCTGACCGCCATTGAGTACATCATCATTCCAAAAATCAAACCATTGTCCGCTCGGCAGCCAAACAGAAACTGTTCCGCTGTCCGCACAATTCGGAGCGACAAGCAACTCCTCTCCCCACATATACTGCAGATCGTGGCTCCATGCCAGTGAATCGTTCTGATGATCGATCACCATTGCCTGTGCGATCGGCAATCCTGTTTCAAAGGCACGATGAGCATAAGTGTAGATGTAGGGAATCATTTTGTAGCGTAATTCCGAATACACTTTTGCATCCTTCTGCACAATCTTCGGACGGTCCAGCGGCCAACGCGATTCACCGATGCCGTGCGGTTTCCAATACGGAGTAAAACTGCCAAATGCCATGGACCATTGACGGTACATGTTGTCGTTCGGTCCGTGATTTTCTTCCCAGTTGTTGAATCCTCCCGCATCGTGTCCCCAGAACGGGAATCCTGATATACCTGCAAGCTGCAATCCACGCACCTGCATTTTCATATCCTCGTAGGACGGTTTGATATCGCCGCTCCATAATGTAGCATACCGCTGTCCTCCCGCCGTCATGCCACGCACCCATACGAACGGGCGTTTTTCTCCGTTAAAACTCTTATCCCAGCCATCTTTCACCAATGCTTTCGCAACCATGAAGAACCAATAATTCCGCATCTCACGCCATGTTCTTCCGTTTCCCATCACCATCGTCAGCGGTGCTTTCCCCATTTCATCAAATTCGTCAATCCAGAGCGCATCACCCGGGTACTTCAATGCAGGATTTAGACTCTTCGTCCAGAAGATATTCCAGAACCAATCGCGTACTTCCTGTTTCGACAAATCCGGAGCACTGTCGTTGAAGTCGATGCTGTCCGGCTCAGGAATATTGTACGAAGGCTTCCATCCTTCACTGTGCGAAGCGATACATCTGTTGAAATCCAATGTCAGGATAAGTCCATTTTTTCTGATCCACGTTTCATACTCTTTGGGATCGGGATAGCGTCCCAGATCCCAATCAAAATAGGAAAGGCAGCGCTGACCGCCACCTGCTCTCCAGCGGTTGTCGTTCACGATATGATCAAGAGGAAATCCAGCATTCCGATGCGCAGTGATTTTTTTCTTCCACCATTTTTCATCCGATGGATCTTTCGAGTTGTGATCATTTCCTTTGTCGGACAATGCCAAACCAAACGCCGCTTTGGGGAACATGCGGGGGCGTCCGGTCAGTTGTGTATAGCGATCCAGGATAGTCCTGAAATCAGGTCCGAGGATCACAAAATAATCCATGCGGCCTTCACCCATAATCGAAAATTCATATCGGCCGTCGTTTCCGAAATTGAATCTGTTGGTAAATGTGCTGTTCAGAAAAATGCCGTATCCTTTGTTGGAGAGATACATCGGAACAATCAGCGGTGCCTGCTGTCCATGCAGTGTTCCATAGTTCCTCTGAACGATCTCACCGCGCAGATCAATCTGTGAAGCTCTTCCGAAATAGCCATGGCCCAATCCGGTGAAATGTTCGCTGCCATCGTGCACGAATGATGACGTAATCGTATCGCCATCCCACCAAATGCCGTCACTCTGCCGAAGGAACTCTGAAGCGCTTCCATCAATTCCAAAAGAAAACCGCAGACCATTTTTCTCGATTCGTACGACAAATCCACCGACGGTATCCGACGTAATCCGTAATGCAATGCTGTCCTCATCGACAACCAGCGAACCAGACCACTGATGTGTTTCAACCATTTCATACCGGTCATCCGGAAAAAAATCTTCATTGGCACGAACTGCCTGAATGCGTATGATCGCATTTCCATACGGAGTGATTCTCACTCGCTCTCCTTGCTGCGTGGAAATGATCAAGCCTCGTCCATCGGTTTGACGAGATGCATATTTCCCTAACAACTCTTTTGCGTGTAGCATACTATCAACGATCAACAGGCAACAAAACAACATTGCCAGGAAACGGGCAGGCATAGGACAAGTGATTGATTTCATAGTATATTAGTTTTTATGAATTATAAATGAAGGCTTTGTGCAATTCCGAGTTCAAGTCCCCGCAATTCCGCCAATCCCCGCAATCTGCCGATGGCAGAATATCCGGGATTTGTCTTTTTGTTTAGATCATCCAGCATTTGGTGGCCATGATCAGGACGCATGGGAAGATTTGCCTTGCGGGAATTCATCAGCAGGACAAGCTCTTTGACCACTTGTACCATGTCCGTGCTTCCTTCCAGATGATTGTCCTCATAAAAATTTCCTTCGCCGTCACAGCGCACGTTACGAAGATGAACAAAATGAATTCTCGTAGCATATTTCTTTATCATTGCTGGCAGATCGTTCTTTGGATCCACCCCAAACGAGCCCGTGCAAAAGCACAATCCATTGGAACGGGAAGGAACTGCCTGAATCAGACGTTCCACATCCTGTTCATTTTTCAATACCCGCGGCAATCCCAATATCGGGAACGGAGGATCATCGGGATGAATTGCCATCAATACCCCTGCCTCTTCCGCAACAGGGACAATTTTGTTTAAGAAATAGTGTAAATGTTCGCGTAAAACAGTTTCAGTAATGGTGCGATATGTGGAAAGTGATTTCCGGAATTGTTCCAGTGAATATCCCTCTTCACTTCCAGGCAAACCGGCAATAATATTCTTCTGCAAAACTGTTTTTTGGGATTCGCTCATTGTAGTGAATCGCTCTTGAGCTTTTACCTTTATCTTTTCAGAATACTCTTGTTCTGCATTCTCCCTTCGCAGCATGAACAGATCGAAGGCCGCAAGTTCTGCAAGATCAAACCGCAATGCTCTTGAACCGTCCTGCACTTCATAACTTAGATCGGTTCGTGTCCAATCCAGCACCGGCATGAAATTATATGTGATAACATGTATTCCGCACTGTGCTAAATTCCTGATCGTCGTGATGTAATTATCTATGTAGCCTTCAAAGTCACCCTGCTGTGTTTTGATTGCTTCGTGGACGGGAACACTTTCCACGACATCCCACGCCATTCCTACGCGTGTCACTTCCTGCTGCCGTTTCTGAATCTCTTGGACAGTCCAAACTTCACCATTCGGAATATGATGCAGTGCGGTCACAACACCGGTGCATCCGGCTTGACGAATGTCTTTCAGGCTAACCGGGTCGGATGGACCGAACCAGCGCATTGACTGGATGAAACGATATGGAGTTGAGCTATTCATAATCTTCGCCGCTGTTATTTTAGACTCCGGAATATGCTGTAAATCCGCCGTCCACAGGAAGGACAACACCGGTGACAAATTTCGACAGATCAGACAAAAGGAATAATGCTGCTCCTTGAAGATCTGTAGTTTCTCCGAAGCGTCCCATCGGCGTTCCTTCAATAATCTTTTCTCCCCGCTTTGTCAGATTTCCAGTCTCACCGTCCAGCAGCAGAAATCTGTTTTGCGAAGTGATAAAGAATCCCGGAGAAAGTGCGTTCACGCGAACATTCGTTTTGGCAAAATGCACCGCAAGCCACTGTGTAAAGTTATTGATGGATGCTTTCGAAGCGGAATATGCAGGAACTTTCGTCAACGGCGAGAACGATGAAACCGACGAGATATTGAGGATCGCCCCCTGTTTCCGTTCCACCATCGATTCACTAAACACCAGAATCGGCAGCAATGTGCCGAACAGGTTCAGATCGAATACATTCTTGAATTCATTCACATCCACTCCAAAAATGTTTTCCTGTTTGCTTTTCCTGGTTGAAGCAGTTATTTGCTCAACGGCAGTCGTCGCTTTGGGATGATTTCCCCCGGCACAGTTGACGAGAAGATCAATTTCTCCAAATGTTCGAACGATCTGTTCTTTAGCTCGTTCAAGGGAATTCCTGTCCAAAACATCCGCGGAAACAGTAATCGCTTTGGAGTTGTCTGCTTTGATTTTTGAAAGTGTCTGTTCTGCTTTTTCCTTGTTGCGGCTGAGAACGACAACGTTTGCACCGACAGACAACAACGCTTCGACAATTGCGATACCAATTCCGCCGCTGCCGCCCGTGACCACAGCTGTTTTGTTTTTCAGATCGTTGAAATTATATGTCATAATCGTATTACGCTTTCTTTCGTATTTTATCCACAGCACTCAGATAATTTGCATACATCCGTGCCGCACGTTCAGTAAGTATCTCATACCGTTCTTCGTCAATTGCTTTCTTGTCAAGAAGATCACTGCCGATACCAACTGCCACAGCTCCTGCAGCGATCCATTCACCCACATTATCGATTGTCACGCCTCCCGTCGGCATCATTTTTATCTGCGGGAAGGGACCTGCAATATCCTTAAAATACTTCGGACCGAGCGAGGTTGCCGGAAACACTTTTATGACATCCGCACCGGCATTCCACGCCGAAAAGATCTCCGTCGGAGTATAACAGCCGGGCATGCACGCCACATCTGCGCTAATGCACAGATCAATCACGTTAGTGTTCAGTACGGGGGAGACGACAAATTTTGCACCCGCATTGATCACCTGTTCCGCCGATTGAACATCGGTGACTGTCCCGGCACCCAGTAGAATATCCGATGACAATGATGATGACAACTCTCTGATCAACTCAACTGCGTTCGGTACCGTCATAGTGATCTCTATTGCTTTTACTCCCCCGCGCTGAATCGCTTCGATCACATGAAACAGTTTTTTCACATCCTGCAGACGGATAACTGCTACAACTCCAAGTTCCGATATTTTTTGAACAGTCTCTTTTCTTGACATACTATTACCTCTTTATTCTCGCACTGCCGCCTTTTGCTACGTGCAAAAGTTCGTCCAATGTGATCATGCTTGTGTCGCCTCGCGTTGTCATCAATAACGCGCCGTGCGCTACGCCCAAATCGACGCATTCCTGCGGCTGTTTGCCGGAAAGGAATCCGTAGGTAAATCCTGATGCAAATCCATCTCCGCCTCCGACACGGTCCTCAATCTCCAATCCGGGCATTTTCAAACCATCGTAAAATGTTCCTTCCGCCCACATGATGGCCGACCAATCATTAATACCTGCGGATCGTACACCCCGCAATGTTGTACCGACAATTTTGATATTCGGAAAATCTTTCACCACTTTCTGCACCATCTGTTTGAAAGCGGCCGTATCGATCTCCCCTTTTTCTATATCCACTCCTTCAACAGTATATCCTAACACTTTTTGGAAATCCTCTTCATTGCCGATCAAGCAATCGATATAAGGAATCAACGGCCGTGTCGTTTCAATCGCTTCCTTACTGCTCCACAGTTTTGAGCGGAAATTCAGGTCGTACGATACGATCGTTCCTGCATTATGAGCAGCTTTCACCGCTTCGCCGACCACACGCCGGGTCGATTCGGAAAGTGCCGAGAAAATCCCTCCAGTGTGGAACCATCTGACCCCTTTTTCGACAAACAGTTTTTTCCAGTCAATTTCACCCGGTTGAATTCCAGCAGTGGCTGAATGTCCTCTGTCGTACATCGTCACTGACGCGCGGGGACCGAATCCCACTTCCGTAAAATTCAAACCAATGCGGTCTTTTTTTCCCATGCCGTCATATTTCCGCGTCACGGCAAAATCGATATTGACGCCGACTGCACGAGCGTGATTTTTTACAATCGCACCGACCGGCGAATCGTTCAATCCACCGATCCATCCGGTCCGCAAACCAAGCCGAGACAGCGCATAGGACACATTATATTCCCCGCCGCCGGCCCATACTTCCATTGTCGGTGTGAATTCAATCCGTTGATGTCCCGGAGGACTGAGGCGCACCATGCACTCGCCTAATGAAACGACATCAAAGGCAGTTTCTTTTCCATTTTTTATTGTAAGAGACATTGTATTGTTGGTTGAAGTTAAATTTTTGCCGGTTCCAATTTTGGAACAAGCAGATGGAATATGCCCAGCGCAAGAAGATACGCTGTGCCGGAAATAA
The DNA here is from genome assembly GCA_041665225.1 of Bacteroidota bacterium. GTDB lineage: Bacteria > Bacteroidota > Ignavibacteria > UBA10030 > UBA8401 > UBA8401. The sequence goes on along the minus strand of JBAYJG010000142.1, from coordinate 1,100 downwards.
TGAAAGGAATGACATAACTTCCTGTCCATTCAAGAATATATCCGATGAATGGCGCAAAGATCATTCCGCCGATAGAACCGGCCATGCCGCCGAGTCCGGTAACGGACGCAACCGCTTTTTTCGGAAACATATCCGACGCGGTAGTGAAAATATTTGCCGACCAACCCTGATGGGCCGCAGCAGCAACACCGATCAACACAACAGAGGTCCAAAGGTCTGTCACTTGCGATGCGACGATTATCGAGATAACCAGCAGCGCCGCGATGAGCATGGTAGTTTTTCTCGCTTTGTTGATTTCCCACCCGCGATGAATAAAATGAGAGGATAACCAGCCGCCGCCGATGCTCCCGATGCTTGTCATCATATAGATAACAATAAGCGGCAAGCCGAGTCCGGTGATGGTAAGACCGTATTCTTTGTTCAAATATTTCGGCAGCCAGTAAAGATAGAACCACCAGATCGGATCAGTCATAAATTTCCCGATAACGAATGCCCATGTCTGCCGATAGCGCAACAGACTGAGCCACGGAATTTTTTCTGTCGACGGTTCCGGCGGATCGCTGTGGATGTACTCAAACTCCTCTTTCGTTAAATGATTTTTATTCTCAGGTTTATCATAAATGCTCCACCAGAAAATGATCCAGATAAATCCCAATGCGCCGACGATGATAAATGCTTCCTGCCATCCATACGTTACTGTTAACCACGGAACGACGGCCGGCGCAAGCACTGCTCCGATATTCGCTCCGGAGTTATAAATTCCGGTCGTTAAGGCCCGCTCTTTTTTCGGGAACCATTCTGCTACCGCTTTTTGTGCTGCAGGGAAATTCCCTGCTTCGCTGATGCCAAGTCCGAACCGTGCAGCGCCGAAACCGAACACCGTGGTAACGGCAGCATGTGCCATGGCCGCAATGCTCCATCCGGTGATTGAAATTGTATAGCCGATCTTCGTCCCGAATTTATCAATAAACCATCCGAACGAAATCAATCCTACAGCATAGGCAGCCTGAAACGCCGTGACGATCCACGCATACTCGCTCTCGCTCCAACCGATCTCGGTCTGGAGAACTGGTGCAAGTAATCCCAGGATCTGACGGTCC
>JBAYJG010000141.1:0-8382 GCA_041665225.1 Bacteroidota bacterium | reverse complement strand
ATTCTATTGCATAATCATCCCAGCGGGAACCGGGAGCCGAGCCGGGAGGATATTACGATCACGAAACAGATTGTTGAAGCGGGGAAGATCATCGGCATTCCCGTACACGATCACATTATCATTGCCGGCAATGATTTCACCAGCATGATGGAACGCGGTTTGATGTAAAGGAAAGCATCTTCTATGATCACACGTATCAATCACATCGGTGTTGCCGTACGACAGTTAGGACTTTCATCAGAAGTGTTTACGAAACTGTTTGGGCACTCCGCAGCGCATACGGAATCGGTCCCGGAGCAAAAAGCGACGATTGCATTCTTTCCAATAGGGGAGAGCTCTGTAGAACTGATCGAATCAACCGCACATGATTCTTCCATCGCAAAGTTTATCGACAAACGGGGAGAAGGGATTCATCACATCTGCCTTGAGGTGGATAATATTAAACAGGAGATCGAACGGCTGAAGAAGGAAGGATTCATGTTTGTCAACGATGCACCCTCCGCCGGAGGCGATGGATATTGGGTTGCATTTTTGCATCCGAAATCGACGAATGGGGTATTGATAGAGTTGTGTGAGAAAATGAATTGAAAATTATCACAGTACACGATGACAAGATTTTCACGAATGGTGATGGTCGATGAGTGACGGGATTCAAATATCGTTAGTGAATGCGTTTGATCTGCAGGATAAGCTGGACAATCTGCCGACGAGCCCCGGTGTGTACCAGTTCAAGAACAAGGACGCACAGATACTGTACGTCGGCAAGGCGGTGAATCTGCGCAACCGTGTGCGTCAGTACTTCCACCAATCACGCAATCACGAGCCGCGCATCGCATCCATGGTCGCAAAGATATCGGACCTGGAGATCATTACCACCGATTCCGAAGTGGAAGCGCTGATCCTTGAAGCGAACCTCATCAAACTCCACAAGCCGCGCTACAATGTCAATCTGAAAGATGATAAATCCTATCCTTACATTGTAGTAACGAACGAACCGTATCCGAGAGTGTTCGTTACACGTCGTATCCGCCGCGACGGATCGCGGTATTTCGGCCCGTACACCGATGTGCTTACCATGCGTGCCGCACTGAAGACGGTACGGGACATCTTCATGATCCGCAGCTGCAACTTCATGATCGACGATGAGTTCATTGCGAAAAAGAAGACACGTGTCTGTCTGGATTACCACATAAAAAAATGTGAAGGGCCGTGTGAAGGCCTGGTTACCAAAGAACATTATCAGTCCATGATTGCAAATGTGGAACAGGTGCTGAACGGGAAAGTCACCGTTGTCCTCGAGTCACTGGAAAAACAGATGAACGCCGCCGCAGAACAGCTTCGATTTGAAGATGCTGCACATTATCGCGACAGGATGAAAGAACTCGAGATCTACTCATCCAAACAAAAGGTGGTGGATGTGGAACTGCGGGACCGCGATATTGTAGCCGCGGCGACAGAAGATGATGATGCATGCGGCGTGATCTTCAAGATCCGCGAAGGGAAAGTGATCGGACGGCAGCATTATTACATGAATGGCGTCGAAGGGAAATCAGAAAGCGAAATCCTTGAAACACTTGTGCAGCGGTACTATCTGGAGGCGATCGATGTGCCGAAAGAAATTATCCTGTCATACGATATCGAATCCAAAACACTCATTCAACAATGGCTTACACTTCGCCGCAGCGGCGGCGTCTCGTTCGTTCTGCCGGAAGGGGGAGAGCTGGCGAAACTGATCGCCATGTGCCGGAACAACGCCAAATTCCTTTTGGATGAATTGAAACTGCAGAAACTGAAACAGAAGGATTTCATCCCTGCCGCAGTCCGTTCGTTGCAGCGCGATCTGCGGATGGCCAAACCTCCGCGCAAGATCGAGTGTTTCGATATTTCCCATTTTCAGGGTACGGAAACGGTTGCTTCCATGGTGGTATTCGTCGACGGTAAACCGAAGAAAAGCGAGTACAGAAAATTTAAGATCAAATCTGTCGCTCCTGCAGAAGTGAACGATTTTGCCAGCATGAAAGAAGTAATTTACCGCCGGTACAAACGTGTGCAGGATGAAGCGCTCGAACTGCCGGAATTGATTATGGTCGACGGCGGGAAAGGTCAGCTCTCCAGTGCGTTGGAATCTCTCGCCGAACTACATTTGGATCAGCATCCCATCATTAGTCTCGCCAAACGACTGGAAGAGGTTTTTGTTCCAGGCCAGAGCGATCCGTTGCCGATACCGAAATCCTCCTCAGCGCTCCGGCTGTTGCAGCAAGTGAGAGATGAGGCGCACCGATTTGCCATCACGTTTCACCGTTCGCTGCGGGATAAACGGACCTTGCAGACGGAACTGGATCTGATCGAAGGAATCGGGAAAAAACGGGCAAAGGAGCTGCTCGAAGCATTCGGATCGGTCCAAGGGGTGAAGTTTGCAACGCCGGAACAGTTAACCGAAGTGGTCGGTGAAAAAACAGCGCAAAAAATCCAGGAATATTTTGATACGGATGAATCTGCACCGGAACCGTCGTCAGCTCCGCAATCTGCCTGATTCGTTTCTTTTCAATACATCCTCCGCAATTTTTCTTTGTTTTTCAACGGTATTTCGGTTATCTTTCTATTTATAAACAAGTAAAAATCCAATTTTTCACAATATTTTGCAGTAAGGAGTTGTAACGTAGTATGGCTATAATGACAAGAATGCGAAACAACATGCCGGTCATTCTTATTGGATTGGTTGTTGTTTTTATTATTACGATCGTTTTCGAATGGGGAATGGATTATCTCGGCATGTCGCGTCAAAGCGATACTGTTGGTAGCATTGAGGGAAAGAAGATCTCCTACCAGGAATTCTCTGAGCTTGTACGCCGCCAGACGGAACAATACAAGCAACAGACCAAACAAGAGCCAGACGAAAATCTGTTAAAACAGATCCGCGAACAGGTATGGAACAATCTTGTGACTCAGGCCTTATTGGACCGTGAGACCGCGAAAGCAGGCATCAACGTTACGGATCAGGAGATTATCGATTGGGTACGGGGTGAAAATCCTCCGGATTTTCTTGTGCAACAGTTCCGTGATTCCACCGGACAATTCCGCCGTGAAGCCTATGACCAAGCGCTGAACGATCCTCGCAACCGCGAGATCTGGATCCAAGTAGAAACAGCATTGCGACAACAGCGCCTTGCGGAAAAGATGCAAAGCGTCGTCTTCTCATCCGTTCGTGCGACGGACGGCGAGATCCGTGATCGGTATATGGATCAGAACATGAAAGCAAATGTGCAGTATGCATTCTTCGATCCGGACAGGATTATTGCGAACGATGCAGTTACCGTAACCGACGATGACATCAAAAATATCTATTCCGAGAATGCGGATGAGTTTAAACAACCTGCGCTTCGGAAAATAAAATATGTTTTTTTCAGTGATCAACCTTCATCGCGCGATTCCTCTGATGTCTCTTCGGAAATCAACAGCATCCTGCAGCGGATCAAATCCGGTGCGGATTTCGTTGAAGTGCAAAAGGACTATGCGGAGACTTCGCCGGAAGCGACATTCTTCAAACATGGTGAAATGACGCAGGAAAAAGAAAAAGCGGTCTTCTCAGCAAAGGCGGGCGACGTGATCGGGCCGGTACTGGATTTCGACGGTGCGCATCTATTCAAAGTGCTGGAAGAAAAAAAATCTAAAGATGTATATGTAAAAGCACGTCATATTCTCTTAAGTGCATCCACACCGGAGCAGGAAGCATCTGCACGGAAACTTGCCGGAGAATTGATCGCCCGCGCGAAACGCGGCGAGGATTTCGCCTCATTGGCACGTCAATACTCCGTGGAACCGGCAGCATCCACTTCCGGCGGCGATCTGGGATGGTTCGGCAAAGGAAGAATGGTGAAAGAATTTGAAGCTGCTGCACTCGCAGGGAATCCGGGACAATTGATCGGGCCGGTAAAGACACAGTTTGGCATCCATGTTATTAAAATTGAAGGGCGCGATTCACGCGAATTGAAAGTCGCGGCGATCACCCTTCCGATAAAAGCAAGCTCTTCCACGAAGGAAGAGGCGTTTCAGCGAGCCCAGGATTTTGCCTATATAGCGAAAAAAGGAAATTTTGAAACCGATGCTGAAGGCGCCGGCTTGCAAGTGATGGAATCGACAGAGTTTGCTAAGGAGGCCTATATTCCAGGTATTGGGCAGTTCCCGGCAATCAATAAATTCGCTTTCAATAACGATCTCGGCGATATCAGCGATGCATATCAGGTGAACAACGGTTATTCGGTGGTGAAGATCAGCGAAGTGAAAAAAGAAGGTGTCCGGCCGTTTGACGAAGTGAAAGAATCGCTTCGCGGACGAGCATTGCGGCAGAAAAAAATGTCAAAGCTGAAGGAACTTGTGCAGCAGAAATTTTCCGCGCTTGGAGAAAACGGCGAACTGAATGCTCTAGCAGCAGATCCGAATGTTTCCGTGCAAACCACCGGAGAGTTCACCTATGGCGGTGGTATTCCAACGGTCGGACGTGAATATGCTTTCAGCGGCGCTGTAAAACATGCCGAGGCCGGGAAGATCATTCCTCCAGTGGAGGGGAAGCGGGGTTACTATTTGATGAAGATTCTCAGTAAGACCCCGTTCGATACTGCCGCATATTCACTGATGAAGAATATGCTGGCCACACAGTTGATTCAGGAAAAACGCCAGCGCGTGCTGACTCAATGGCTCACGAAATTGAAAGAGACAGCCGATATCGTCGATAACCGGGATATGTTCTTCAGATAATTTTCTGGAGGGTGAATGAGAAGACTAACGGTGCTGCAGCTTTTGCTTGTGCTGACAGCCGTTGCCGACGCAGAAGAGTTTTCAATTTCCTTGAAAGGGACGTTCACCACAAGCACGCGATTCCTGTATAATGTGGATCGCCCGGCAACATTCGGTAATGAACGTACCCTCACGTCGAATTTCGGCTACGGCGCAGACATCCGATGGAATATCCTTTGGGATAGGTTCTTCATTGGCTTTTCTATTGAGAAGATCACCGGCAATGAGCTGCGCAATGAGTTGTATTCCCAGTATCATTTTCTCCCTGTCCCGAACGAAGAAGGGTTTGAAGTGCTGGCGATGGAAATGAGCGGATATTATATCGTTCCGGTGAGCAGTGAGAATATCAAGTTCTATCTTGGCGGCGGCATAGGCACGTACGATGGGAGGCGGAACTACTCCATTGCCAATGTACGAGCAGAAACGATCTCTTCCACATCGTACCTCGGCATTCATGTCATGACCGGGATCGATTACCGCATACTGGAGCGGGTGATGCTCCGGTTCGAGATCAAATTTCGGGATCCGCATTTCGATATCACAACAAATTTCGATCAGACATCGGCCGAATATTTGGGATACACCATCCGTCTGCCGCAGGGTGAAGAAGTGACCAAAGTGAATCTTTTCGGAGTGAACTATGTCGGCGGTTTGGTTTTTACTCTGTAGAAGTATATCTAATGCACATTTTGATATTCCTGCCGCTGCTCGGCGGGAATTTGTTTTTTTATGACGGGAAGAACATGAAGCAAAAAGAAAAGAAATCTATAGTTTTTTTAACAGGTTTTATGGGGAGCGGAAAAAGCACAGTAGGACCTATTCTAGCCAATACCATCGGATTCAAGTTCGTCGATCTGGATTCGCTGATTGAACAAAATGAAAACATGAAGATCAGCGACATTTTTGCGGCTGAAGGGGAACAGAAATTCCGGTCCCTGGAACGGAAAACACTCAGAGATATTCTTGGCATGTCGACCACCATTGTTTCACTGGGAGGGGGAACTGTCACCAACGAGGAAACACTGGACATGGTAAAACAGCATGGAGTACTGATCTATCTGAAATCGGATGTCGAACATATCTATCAGCGGCTGCGGACGAAGAGCGACCGTCCGATGCTGCGGGACGACGGGGGGAAACTATTGGACGGCGAGGATCTGAAGCACAAGATTGAGAATCTGCTTTTTGCCCGCGAGAAATTCTACAATCAGGCAGATGTTATCATCACCACAGACGATAAGAAGATTGGATATACCATTGATGAACTTGCAAAAAAAATCTCGCACTATGTCGACTAGATCATCCGCAGTTATCCGAGTGTCACTGGGAAACCGGTCATATCCAATCTACATCGGCAGCGGATTGTTGTCGAATGCCGGAACAATTTTTCTACGACACAACATTTCCCATACAGTGGTAATCATTACCGATCAGACAGTGGCATCACGGTATTTGTCAGTCGTTCGGAAGAGTCTCATTGCAAAGCAGTATTCTGTACACACGATCATTCTTCCTTCCGGTGAGGCACAAAAAAGTCTCGGCACAGCGGAACGGATCTATTCCGAACTGCTGAAACGGAATATCGAGCGGTCGTCGACGATCGTAGCACTGGGGGGCGGTGTTCTTGGAGACCTTGCAGGATTCATCGCTGCCACCTATCAACGAGGGATCGGTTTTGTGCAGATCCCGACGACGCTGCTGGCGCAGGTGGACAGTTCTGTTGGGGGGAAAGTCGGCATCAATCATCCTTTAGCAAAGAACATGATCGGCGCATTCTATCAGCCGAAGTTCGTCCTTGCCGACACCTCCGTTCTTACAACACTGCCGAAGCGGGAACTGATCAGCGGATTAGGCGAGGTGGTGAAGTACGGCATCATTTTGGATAAAAAATTCTTCGGTTATATCGAACAGAATCTTGAAAAAGCTCTTGCCCGGGATCAACACGTGCTCGCACGGTTGATCCGCAGAAGCTGTGCGTTAAAAGCGTATGTCGTTTCGCATGACGAAAAGGAAGAGCATCTACGTGCGATATTGAATTTCGGCCATACGATCGGCCATGCGCTGGAGCATGCCGGGAAATACGGCACATTGAAGCACGGTGAAGCGATCCTCTACGGCATGGTTGCCGAAGCGCATATTGCCTGTGAGATGGGAATGCTCTCCCTGCAGAGAATGCAGCGGATAGAACAGCTGGTGAACCAACTGCCGATTCCGTCTCTGACGCCGTTGAGATTGAAATCATCCGCATTGATGGCAACAATGAAGAAAGACAAGAAGACGAAAAACGGTATTCTTCGTATGCCGCTGCCGCACTCCATCGGTAACGTCTCAGTCGCTACGACAGTCTCCGAACCGTCCGTGCTCCGTGCGATTGAATACTTGCGGGTATACGGTTCGTAAAAATATCCGGACACCTGCTCGCGTTCAGTTCTTCTCATTGTACTCCGTACAGCACTTCTTTTTAGTTCACGTCACTCTTTTTGCCGGCGGCAAAACAACGACCCATAATTAGTTTGTTGATACTGATAGGGACACAGATCCATCTCTTGCAATAGAGAGTTGTTCGCATTTTAAACTTGAGTCCGCCTGCATATTGTTTTACATTTGGCAAACAGAAACTTCCCCTTTACCAACTGACAATCGTATGAATGCCTTTCCGTTCCTTCTCGGTGCGTTATGCGTCATGGTCATCATGTATCGCTACTACAGCGCATTTATTTCTGCAAAGATTATTGCTTTCGACGATTCACGTATCACGCCAGCACATCAATTCAATGACGGACAAAATTATCATCCCACAAACAAGTGGGTATTGTTTGGCCATCATTTTGCCGCCATTTCCGGAGCAGGGCCGCTTATTGGTCCTGTGCTGGCAGCACAGTTTGGTTTTCTTCCTGGATTTCTCTGGCTGCTGATCGGTGTGGTGATTAGCGGCGCTGTACATGACTTCACGGTACTTGCACTCTCCATCCGTCGGAACGGAAAATCGTTGGCGGAGATTGCAAGGAAAGAGGTAAGCCCTCTTGCCGGCACGATCGCTTCTATCGCGATCCTGTTCATTATCATCATCGCTCTTGCCGGACTTGGTATGGCGGTGACTAATGCGCTGCATGAAAGCTCGTGGGGAACATTCACCATTGCTATGACCATACCGCTTGCGTTGTTTGTCGGTTGGTACATGAACAGTTTCCGCAAAGGGAAAATCGCCGAAGCGAGTTACATCGGTGTGTTCGGAGTGCTGTTGTGCGTCTTCCTTGGCGGGTACGTTCCCAATTCTTTCCTTGGACCATACTTTACTCTTTCCCGCACGGCGATCATCAATTGGATGGCAGCCTATGGTTTTCTTGCGTCCATTCTGCCGGTGTGGCTGCTGCTGGCGCCTCGTGATTATCTCAGTTCGTACATGAAGATCGGAACTGTGGCGGGCCTCGTGATCGGCGTGTTTATCGTTATGCCTGATTTGAAAATGCCGATGGTGACCATGTTTGCCGGGGGCGGCGGGCCGATCATTCCCGGGAAATTGTATCCCTTTGTCTTCGTGACGATTGCCTGCGGAGCGATCTCCGGTTTCCATTCGTTGATTGCATT
>JBAYJG010000140.1:0-8385 GCA_041665225.1 Bacteroidota bacterium | reverse complement strand
GGCGGAATTATCACGATGATGGCAATTTTCGGAAGTGGTTATGCTGTAGCATATTTTTTTAGAAAGCTTTGGATTTGAACTGAACCCGCCTTTTTCCCCTCCACCAGGAAGGCGGAAACCAAGAGAGGTCAGAAAATGAATTACATAATCTATTTCGAAATGAGGTTTGTATGTTTCCCTTAGTCCCCAATCTAATCAGCGACGAGTTGAATCTCATCGTTGCACTGCTCATCGGCATCGCGTTCGGATTTGTCCTGGAGCAAGCCGGATTCTCATCGTCCAAAAAACTTGCCGGGGTCTTTTACGGATATGATTTCACTGTCCTGCGAGTTTTCTTTACTGCCGGCGTGACGGCAATGTGCGGTGTGATTATTCTCGGATATCTCGGCTGGCTGGATATCGACTTCATCTATATTAATCCAACATACCTGCAAGCCGCGATTCTCGGCGGCGTGATCATGGGATTTGGATTCATTATCGGCGGTTATTGTCCCGGCACCAGTGTCTGCGGCATGGCAATCGGCAAAATCGATGCAATGTTCTTTGTCGGGGGCGGATTGATCGGCGTGTTTCTCTATGCAGAACTTTATCCTTGGTTCGAAGGGATCACCAATGCAAGTTTTCTCGGCAATATCCGCATCTTCAATTCCATCGGCATATCACAGGGATTATTTGCGCTCGCGCTGATCGCAGTGGCTATCGGGACTTTTGCTGGTACCACATTGATCGAACGCAGAGTAAATCCTGAAGGTCCCGCAAAATATTTCAACGGTGTTCATCACCGGTTTGCCGGGGTCAGTATTCTTGTGCTTGGAATTTTTCTGGTCTTTCTTCCCGATTACAAGGAACGCATTTTCAGCGAGGTTTCCGATCCTGACTATCTTCACACTCATTCTGTGAAAGAAATGACTGTGGACGAGCTCGCCTTTCGGATGATCGACCGAGACCCGAAACTGGTGATCATCGATGTGCGCACTCCGGATGAATACGCGAAGCTGCTCCTTCCCGGCGCCGTGAACATAGAACCGAAACAGGTGCTGCAGAAGGAATTCAGCGAAATTCTTGCCAACCGTCATAAGAAAAAAATCTTCATCGGAAATGACGAATCACAATCCCGCACCGCTGCACTCATCGCACTGGAACTCGGATATGAAAATGTATCAGTGCTATGCGGCGGCATGCCGGAGTTCATTAACACATTCCTGAGCGGAAAGATCGGAGTTCAGAATGCCGGATGCACTTTTCAGTCCAACGGACAAGCCGCCGCAGTGGACATGCAACAGGTGAAAGATACGGAGAGGTTCAGGACGAAAGCGGGAATGACATTGGCAGCGATGATCCGGGAAGCAAAAGCTTCAGCATCAAAGCCGGCGAAACTTGTGAAGAAAGTGGCGGGTGGCTGTTAGGTTGATTTTAGAAATATCACTGCAAGGGATCACCAATTATAGGGTTGACCATCGCGCGCTTTTTCTACCAGCGATTCGTCGCATTCTTTCATAAATCTTCCGAAAGAGACAAATATTCCCAGAAGAAGAGCATACAGCACTGCATACAATGTGAAGCTCATATACACCTCAGATAGTGAGAATGGTTAAAGAACAATACAGCAACGAGCATGCCACTCTTCCATTCTCTTATTACTCAACTTTATGAGTCAACTTCACTTTCTGAATTCGTAATTTGAAGAAATGTAAACGATCCTTGCCATTCAGGATAAAGTATTTGCACAACGAGCGATAGATTGTTATATTTGTTGTGCAAAAATGTGTTTTCTACTGCAGGATCGGCGTTACAATTGCACCACCCACACAGGAATTACCCCGGACGTTTAGCTCAGTTGGTTCAGAGCGTTCGCCTCACACGCGAAAGGTCGTAGGTTCAAGTCCTACAACGTCCACTACAAGTCTGCCTCCTATTTGGAGGCAGTGCTGTTTTAAAATCGCCTCACACCCGCCAAACAGCACGGCGGGCAGTCCCGCCAAAAGGTGAAGCACTGCGGGCAGGCGCGAAAGGTCGTAGGTTCCCTGCCCGCCGTGATCGATTTTTGAGGGCAGGTCAGTTACAATGAAGACTGGCAAGCGGGAAGTCCTATAACGTCCACAAAAAACAGCACCTTTTCGTCACATTTTTTAATGTGGTGATTATTGCCTCCCAGCTGCGGAGGCAATTTTGTTTTGTATGAACGTCATTATCCGGCATTTATTTTCACTACTACTCCGCGTCTAACGGTAAGGTAAACAAGGGTTCCACTCACGGAAGTATCAAGTCCGAAACCTACTGGTTATCTTCTAAGGAGGTGTCCCTTTTTTGGGGAGTTGGGACCATTCTCATGAATGAACGATACAGATTTTGTTTCTCTATATTCATCCCTCAATTAACTCCTTCCGACTGAGAACAAGGTTGGTAAAACTGTTTTTAGAGAAGAGTAATATTTTCGACCGTTCAAATGAAACAATGGTGTAGAATGCGATTACACTGCTTACGGTGACATCTCACCTTGAGGTTTCTGTTTGGCGGAGGTCCACAACAATGAACGCAGTTACAAAACTCTATACTATACTTTATTCGAGTGATGGAAGCAGAACAGGATCGTAGATACTGTTTAGATGGTATATCCCAGTGTTACTAATACAACCGAAGTCGGTTGATGTCCCTCCCAAACAATTTTCCCGTTGAAGAATGTATAACTGATATCCGATGAATACTCCGGTCTCCCGGAGATATAACGGACGGAGATATCATACGATTGAAATACTCGTACGCCTGCCGACAGTGAAAATGCCATCGCCGTACCGGTCGATGATGTTGCGACAAAACTTTCTATATGATCCGATATGATATATCCCGGAAATCTCCCTATCATCAGACCTACTTGTCCCATGATATACGGTGTGACCTGTTCCATGACCGGGAACCGGACTTTGGCACCGACAAGCAGTGTCAGCGTAGTGAAAGGATCCGATTCCATTGAGAATCCTACTGGGAATTCCCCCGTTCGGATCACTGCTAGACCATCGATCGCATTACTGAAATAATGCACAGTACCTGCGACGTCAACATTTTTATCCGTTACCATGAGGAGGTCGGCTCCAATGCCGTAGCCTTTTTTAGCAAAGCCAGCTTTGTAGCTTTCCGATGAGGCAAAGTCTCCGACTGGTGCGGACATAATTCCATACATTGAAAATTGCGGAGTAAACTTCAATCGTGACTGACTTCCGGATATTTGACAAATTACTATTGTCAGAATTATACTGATGGTAATAATGTGTTTCTTCGAGTTTATCATGTTGTATTTGCTATTAGGTGTTGGTAAAATATTACAATATTCTGTTGAAGGTAAATTGAGCAATGCAAACGATCATCGGGAACATACCATTACTTCAACATGCTATTTCGGAGTTCATGCATTGCATGCAAAATGATAGAATCAGTGATCGATGCGCATTTTGGCCAATTCTACGTCATGGTTTTGTAAATATTGACTATATCCGGTAGAACCTTTTTCTACCATTTTCCAATACGAATCCGCTTTCCCACCCATCTTCAATTTCATTGCACTTAAATATGCCAGCACGGCCATTCCACGGACCTCTTGATATGGAGAGTTGTTTACTTGAACAACGCTCATCGACTCAATCACATTTATGCACTCTACATACCGTTTGGCATTATACAACTCCTGAACCAAAAAATAATGCGTGTGTTCTTCTACGGCATATATTTTTTGGACAAGACTCTGTGGCATAAATTTCACAGTATCAGATAAGGTGAATGGTATGTTGATGCCCGATTTTCTCGACAGGAGGTACGAACCTGAAAAGCGGTAATAGTCGGGTTCGGATCCTGCTCCACGTTGCACGATAATCAACATCAAATCACCTCCGGCAGTGGGTATTTCCTGAAAGCTGATGACCGTGTCTTTCACCAATCCAATGTGAACAGTGTACGGCTCCGGTGTATACGGAACCTGATAGAGCAATTGAACATTCTCTTGATAATTATTGTGCACTAGCAGTTGTTGAGGTGTACACCCGGTCAAAAGAACAGCAGCGAGAAGAAGCAGAGATGCTAAACTATTTTTCATACGTTTCCTTTACTATTTGATTTGTCATTATTCTGTGTGCCAACATCGTTGTACATCCTGTTCCGGTTTTAACAATTTTTTCGCCCGGTTCTGAAAGAGTTTAATACTCTATTCGCAAATTATCGAATGCCATATGATCGGATATATTGCTGTTACCGCCGTCACCAGTTTCAATGCGCAAGACCGAGCCGGCCTCAAGTTTCAGATCAATTCTTTGGCAGTCTTTTCTCTTCAATTCAGTCCCGAAAATCAGATCTCCCTCATCCATGATGCGAAATCTCAATTCACTCCGCTGATTGGCCCCCGGTTGTTCTGCCCATTCGGCAATTCCATAAAAATACCCTACCTTTTTACGCAATTGAAATTCCGTCACCACAGTACCACGGTCATCTTCGGGGTGAATGTTGACTCACCATCCATGCTGCAAAGGAAGAAAACTAATGAAAGAAGAGTTACGAGCAGTTGTTCAAACGATTATTTCTATACAGTAAAATAATTATGTATATAAATGAGAATTATTGAAACATGTCTTGTGATTAACAGAGTATATTAATTTTAGGATTTGTGTGCAATACCGTACTTTAGGTATTTTTAAAATAAAAAAGTATTTGGAATTAGTAGAAGCCATCTCAAAAATACGTTTAAAGGTCATCATCCCGTCACAAAGTGATGGCTTTGCCAAAGGTCCGAAGGACTCCTTAGGAGGATCCCGTTGGGACGAGGAACCCTCGCATATTTATTTATAGGGTGACCCCTTTGGGGTATTGACGGTTTTGGATTTTTGAGACCAGTTCTAGTTACTCCATGACTAGGTATTCACCGTGTCAAGTACAATGGAACAGTGTTTTGAACAGTAATTGTTTTTCCCCTTGCGTTCAAAAACATTATCAGTTAGATTACCATTACAAATTTCAATTCACTAGGCAATAGTCGCCATATAAAAGTAGTGACTATGTGGAGACCTGAGTGTGAAAATATCTTGAAAAGATTTTTCAAGAATGGCGAAAACAAAATAATAATGACAGCTTCTCGGTCTTGTTACGCCTCACACACGAAAGGTCATAGGTTCAAGTCCAAGTCTTCCCCTGCCTCCATGAATGGAGGCAGTTTTGTTTTTTATAATTCATTACGTTTCCTCTCACCATCACGAAAGAACAGTATGAAACAACTAATAATCGCAGTGACATGCCTGGTGCTTGTTGCATGCAACGGCGGGAAAAAAGCAGAACTAAAGAGCGATATGGATAGTGTCAGTTACAGCATCGGCCTTGATGTCGGCACGACATTCAAACGTCAGGGAATCGAAGTCACCCCGGAAGCGTTCCTGCAGGGATTCAAGGATGCTTCCGATACATCCGCGCAGCGGATGATGACCGATGAACAAATTCAGTCCTGTATGATGGCCTTTCAGCAGAAAATGATGGCAAAGCAACAAGAGAAACTTCAGCAACAGGCCGGCGCATCCAATGCGGAAGGGGAAAAATTCTTGGCAGAGAATAAGACAAAACCGGATGTTATCACGACCAAAAGCGGGTTGCAATACAAAGTGTTGAATGCTGGAAGCGGCAGACGTCCGACGGCAGCCAATGAAGTGAAAGTACATTATCGCGGCACCTTGTTGAATGGTACGGAATTCGATAACTCCTATAAACGGGGTACACCGCTCACTCTGCCTGTGGGGGGCGTGATCCCCGGTTGGACCGAAGCCTTGCAGTTAATGCCGGTCGGCTCCAAATGGATTCTCTATATACCTTCACACCTTGGCTACGGCAATACCGGATCAGGTCCGATACCGCCGGGCTCGACATTGGTCTTTGAAGTGGAACTGCTGGCGATCGTGAAATAGACGACGTTCTATCCCTTATAAAAAGTGCGGAGAGGTTCCGCACTTTTTATGGGAACGTAAAATCCTTCATCCGGCTGTACAATTTCCCTCCCTTGTTCCAGGAAATATTCAATCCAAAGTGAACTTCCCCTTTAATTCCGAATTGATCCTGGGTCATCCATGCTGCCAGTGCTAGCTGGTCAGAAATCGGTATTTCTCCCAAGATTGCATAGAACCATGCACTGCCGAGAACTTTTGAAAGTTCTGCAGTGATCCTGTCCCGTCGTGCATAACCGCAATTTATATCCCACGCAACAGAGCGTGTAACGAATAATGCGGAAAGCCCCGAACGAAGAATGTTCGGCAATCCAGAAGAAGATAACGTCGCCGCTCCAAACATCGAAAGTTCGATATCATCGTATCTGTTCAGCAAAAGATATTCTAACCGTGTACTCATCCTAGCGCCAAACTGTATCCCATCGTCGTACTTCAGTTTCAGCGGAGGAATACCCGTGATACGATGATAGCTGTTTTGAATAACATCGCCGCCGAGATTGCCAACGAGGTGAACACCTGCTCCTGCCCGGTACCGAAGTCGATGGTATTGCTCTTCAAAGGAAAATCGAACGGCAAGAATATCTGTCCGGAACAGTGCTGCCCGATTTGTGATGATATGATAGTATATATCTGCGAGGTAGAGCGTTCGTTGTTCCTGAACATGCGCAGAAAAATAAAAACTTCCCGTTACATGATCGTCAAAATCCGGGAACAATCGTGCTTTAATGAGCGAATTGATATTCGTTCCGATAATGAAATTATCATTGGCATAACCAAACGAAGCTTTCCAGCTGTTCCCAGTATCGGGCGGCGATGGGCTTGGCACATCGGCGGCTGACATCAACAACGTACTACCCACTGAAAGGGCAACAATAACTTTATACGCGAACAACCGACTAATCTTCACAGTTACTTTCTAAAAAACCCTGTATCCAATCGATGCTCTTGCTTCCAAACCGTTTTTACGATCGGATTGGATATTATTGAAATTGGTAATAGTGTACGAATAGAGGGCTGCCCGATATTCAAATGTGGCGGATACATACGACCATGTGAGTCCGAGAATGTCGGTCGTTTCAACAATACCTGACGGGCTCGCAGGGATCGAGACATTTCCTTGCGGATATGGTGTTGCGAGGCTGATTGCTCCATTTAGTCTTCTCTCTCCAATCCCTTTGATTGTTCCCTCATCCGACACTTCATATTCCAACGATGCATAAACATTGCGCGAATCCGGAGGCAACCAGTGACCCAGTGCTCTTGTGAGAATATCCCGGCCTTTCGTGACTGGATAGTCTATGCCATCAAAGTCCACTGCTCTGCCAGCAGCGAAGAGGAAATTATACATATACGGGGCGATGTACACATATTCAGCGTTGGCAGAAAATCCATAGGCACGGCCGTTCAGACCAAACTGATACGAGACCGTGGTCGGACCGTTCGGATTATCGTACGCCGCATCGCTACTAGATTGAATCTCATCAGAGGTGAGTTCTGCGTACCATTGCAATCCGGGAATAATGCCCAGGACCATGTCGACTGACATCAGACTGTTTTGATAATCCTTGAATAAATTATGCTGCCAAATGAAGGGATTAATATCATCGAGTTTCGGCATTCGTCCGAAGATGATTTTCATATATGTAGTACCGATACTCAATTGTGGGAGGATATTCCATTCGACCCGCTGCAGCATCATATTTCGCTGCGGTTTATCAAAGAGACCAATTTTTGCCGGATCGGTGATGCCTCCCTGCGGTTCGTAATCGACGAGACTGACATAGGCCATAGAAAATTTTATTTTTGTAAACCAAAGCACGAACTTGATATAATCATAATACGGCACATTCGTTGACAATATTGTTGAGGCCCTTTCTCCAACTCCCCAGCTCAAATTATCCCTGCCGAACTGAAATGTTATTCGCGGAGTTTGATAGCTGAAATATGCTTTATGAAATACACGGAAATCGAGGTCAGCCCGCGGATCCACGGTTAGATTGGTTCGGTTCTGCGTAGTCGTATAGACTGCCCAGTAATTTTGGAGTTTCAATTGAATTGAAAATCCAAAAGCCGTATCCCTGGAAGCTTGATAACTGTACCGTGCAAGTGGAAGCCGGTCTTCATACCGGGTAATATAGGGAACATCATCATCATCGCGGTAAATTGATTCTAAACCGACGCGCATGAATGCCTCTGTATGCCACCGGTCCCTGTACTTGAAGTTTGGAATATATTTTGAAATGCGCCTTCGTAAAGACGGACTTAGAGTCAAATTCGGATCCGAAAGTGCAGCAGTAACATACGTATACCATTCGCGCTGTGTAATGGGGCGGGCAAATATCGGGAACACCAATCCTGATTCTATCATCAATTGGTCAAGCAATTTCATCTCAACCGAATTGGTCCGAACGTTCAGCGC
>JBAYJG010000139.1:0-8386 GCA_041665225.1 Bacteroidota bacterium | reverse complement strand
TGGTTGCTTACCAGGATGTAATTACCGAAGGGATCGACCTTTTCCATTCCTGATACCTTCACATTGATTCTGCAGAGAATCAGCGCAAATGTGGTCCACGTTCGGCCGCACCAGAAGTACGATCTGCCGGAACGGTCGAAGGGGAGTGAGAGAATTGCGACGATAGAAAAAGGTATGCACGTCGTTGCAATGATCAGCACCCTCAATATTGTAATCGCCCATCTCATGCGCGCTGCTCCACGGATTGTATGCGTTTGGTGATGGAAGGATGACTGTAAAATAAAAATTCAATAATTGGATGCGGTTCACGGTCGGCGAGATTCATCTCGGCAAGTTTGTTCATGGTGGAAATGAAGGCAGAAGCATTGTTCGTCCGTTCCACTGCATACCGGTCTGCTTCAAATTCATGTTTACGTGAGAGGATATTTCCCATCGGGGACGTGAACAAGGAATAGATTCCGAGCCACACTGTCAACAGCGGCAGAGCGGCAAGTTGTGTGATGGAAGTGAAACCGAACAAGGGAAGGGATGCTTCGTAGGCAAGCGACGTCAGATATAATCCGAGGAAGATACTGGCGGTGCCAACGGCGATACCTTTCCAGATATGTCCGTGAACATAATGGCCGAGCTCATGCGCAAAAACAGTTTCGACTTCTTCCTCTGAAAAATTCTGCAGCAACGTATCGCCGAGTAGAATCCGTTTTGATTTTCCAATGCCGGTAAATGCGGCATTCGCCTTCTTGGTGCTTTTACTCAGGTTGAATGCGTAAATTCCTTCCACGATCATCGACGTCGATTTCGCAAGCGATTGAATTTTAGTTTTCAGCAGTGAATCCTCCAACGGAGTCAATTTGTAAAAGAGCGGAAGGATCACGATCGGTGCAATACGGGAAAGTCCGATAGAAAAAATAAACAGCGTTGTTGCCACCGGCAGCCACCACAACGGCCCGAATGTGAGTAAGAAATAATAGACTAGAACCGCCAGCGGTGTCAGGATGGGAAGGGATACGAGCAAACCTTTCGCATGTTCCCACAGCCATTGGCCGAAGTGCTGATTGGAGAGGTCATATCGGTGTTCAAGCATGAAACCGGAATAGAAACTAAAAGGAAATGAAACGGCGCCGCTGATGAAACCGAACAGAGCGGAAAAGATCAGGAGTGCTCCGTACGGATTTGCGGTGAAGGAATATGCCAGTTGTTCGATTGAAAGAGTGTAACCATAATTCAGAAGCAGTATTGTGAAGACAAAAGAGACGATTCCGCCGGCAAGGGAAACGATCAGTTTTACCTTGTTATAGCGTTTTACCGATTCGGCGGTTTTGTTCATAAACAAAAAAGAAATGTTGTTCCGATGGTTATCGGAATCATGCACAAGTGTTTTTGGAAAATGAGTAAACCGACAGTGAAGAGTGTGGATTGGTTACCTGTGGTTTAATAAAAATACAAAAGGGGAAAGGAAAAAACAAATATTGTTTTTCCTTTCCCCTTAAAGAGGATTGAAGAGTGGCAAGTCGCTTATTTTATGGCCGGTGTTTTTTCTTCCTTCTTTCCGAATTTGGCACGCAGATCTTCCAACGAATACGAACGCTCTTTGAATGGTTCTGCCTCCGATTTTTTCTTCGCCGGTGAGGCAATGCTCTGCTGCGACCGCATGGAAAGGGCGATCCGCTTCAGCTGTTCATTCACTTCAATTACCCGTACTTTCACGATCTGTCCTACCTTCACGACAGTTTTGGCATCCTCAACATACCGGTCCGCCAGCTGCGAGATGTGCACCAGTCCGTCCTGATGGACGCCGATATCGACGAACGCACCGAAGTTTGCAACGTTAGTGACGATTCCTTCCAGTTCCATCCCCGGTTTCAAGTCGGAAAGTTCTTTAATGCCGTCCTTAAAGGTTGCATACTTGAACTCAGCTCGAGGATCGCGACCCGGCTTTTTTAATTCGGTAATGATATCGCGCAGTGTCGGTTCGCCGACAGTTTTTGTCACATACTTTTTAATGTCGAGTTTGTCCAGTGCTGCAGGATTTTTCATCACCTCGTCGAAGGTTAGTTTTACATCGGTCAGGATCTTTTCAACGACCGGATAACTTTCCGGGTGGACGCCGGAACTGTCCAAAGGATTTTTGGCGTTGCGAATACGCAGAAAGCCGGCAGCCTGTTCAAATGCTTTCGGACCGAACTTCGGAACCTTCTGCAGCTCTTTTCTGCTCTTGAATGCTCCGTTCTCATTCCGGTATTCCACAATGCTCTTTGCAAGAGGGCCGTTAATGCCGGCAACGTAACTCAGCAATTCTTTGGACGCCATGTTCAGATCAACGCCGACATAATTCACGCAGCTCTGCACGGTCTCTTCCAGTTTCTTCTTCAGCAGTTTCTGGTCCACATCATGCTGATATTGCCCAACGCCGATCGATTTCGGATCGATCTTCACCAGTTCGGCCAGCGGATCCTGCAGCCGCCGTCCGATGGAAATCGCACCGCGGACGGTGATATCAAGATCCGGAAATTCATCGATTGCCACTTCGCTGGCGGAATAAATCGATGCTCCGGATTCATTCACCACCACTTTCACCGGTTTCTTTTTAATTCCCTTCAGCGCTTCGGCGATGAATTCATCCGTTTCACGGCTGGCGGTGCCGTTGCCGATGGCAATCAGTTCAATAAAATGTTTTTCAATTAATTTTTGCACGATCTTTTTGGCATTCTCGCGCTGCGCTTCTCCCGACGTGTGCGGAAAGATGGCGATGTATTCGGAGAATTTTCCCGTCTCATCCATGACGGCAACTTTGCAGCCGGTGCGAAATCCCGGATCGACGCCGAGGGTCGGTTTCATGCCGGCGGGCGAAGAGAGTAGCAGCTCGCGGATGTTTGCTTCGAATGTTTTAATCGATTCAAGATCGGCAATTTCCTTCTTCGCGAGGCGCACCTCGCTGATGATGGTATTCTTCATCAGCCGGTCAAACGCATCCTTCAACATTGCGGTAAAAAATGTACGCACGGCATCAATCTGCGATTTGCTCTCCATCGATTCCAAATAGTTCTGGACAAACTCATCGCTGAACTGGATGGAAAATGAGATCACTTCTTCCGCTTCACCTCGGCGCATTGCGAGCATATTGTGCGACTGGATATCCTTCACGCGGAACTTGTAATCACGGTACATTTCATATTTTGTTGTGCCAACCGGAAATTTTTTCTCATCTATGGTGGAAACGAACGTTCCTTCCGTCAAAAGATGTTCGCGGATGTGCTGACGGTATTCCGCCTTTTCCGAAATTTCTTCCGCAAGGATATCCGATGCGCCGGCAAGCGCTTCCTGCACTGTTTTTACTTCCAGTTTTTTTGAAAGATATTTTTCTGCTTCTTTTTCCAGATTTACCCGTTTAGCATCCGGATTGTTCTTTGCTTTGATCCATTCCGCCAGCGGTTCCAGTCCCTTTTCCTTGGCGATCGTAGCGCGGGTCCGTTTCTTCGGTTTGTAGGGAAGGTACAGGTCTTCCAGTTCGGTCTTGGACAAACAGTCCTGGATTGTCTTTTTCAGTTTTGGTGTCAGTTTCTTCTGTTCATCGATCGATTTCAGGATCGTTTCTTTCCGTTCTTCCAGTTCCAGCAGATAATCGAATCGGTCAAAAAGATTGCGTAACTGTGTTTCGTCCATTTCACCGGTCCGTTCTTTCCGGTACCGCGCGATGAAAGGAATGGTGCCGCCGTCTGCACGAAGTTCGAGCGCCGCAGTTACTTGTTTGGGTTGTAAGGTGAGTTCGTGCGAAAGGAGTTTTGGTATATCAAGCATAAAAACAATTGATAATTGATAATGGATAATGTACCGCAATGAACGCAAAAAGTGCGGGAACGGATAGGTACAAATAAAACACCGCAGAAAAAAACCGGCATTTCTGCGGCGCGGAACAAAGATAAAAGAGAATTCGTGAAGAACAAAAAGAAAAAATGAATCCGGAGATTTTTTTGGATGAAGAAGAGATTGTGCTGAAAATTTCTTTCGATTGACACTCCCGTCAAATTTTACTACACTTGTTCAATCTTTCACTACCTCAGAAGAAAACCTATGACGCAAATTCCAAAAGAACGCCACATCGGCAGAGTAAAAAGTATGACCAGTTCCGCCTTCTTCGTTTCGTTGGACGAAGATCTCTTTACCATGGAACGTACTGTGAACGGGAAAATCTACCGTGTCGGACAAATCGGTGCATTCATCGTGATGCCTGTGGGGGACGTCGAAGTGGTCGGCGTCATAAACCGTGTTTATCAGGCGTCGGAACTGAATCGTGAATTGGAAGCACAGGTGATTGGTTCCGTATCAAACGGAAAATTTCAAAAAGGTATCGCCTCATTTCCGACGCTTGGCAGCGATGTGTATATGACGGATGAAGAAGGAGTTGCAACCATCTTCGCATCGTTTGCGCAGTACGGTTTTGCCGTCGGTGATATCTCCGGCTTCCCCGGTGAACGGCAATATATCGATCCGAACCGGTTTTTCGGCAAGCACATCGCAGTGCTCGGTTCCTCCGGTTCCGGAAAATCGACCACTGTTGCATCCATCCTTCAAAAAGTTCATATGTTTGAAAATACGCATGTGATTGTGCTGGATATTCACAATGAATACTCAGCCGCATTCCGCGATTACGGTAATCTCATCAATATCACGGAACTGGAAATGCCGTATTGGTTCATGAACTTTGAAGAGATGCGGGAGATGTTTGTGGACGAAAACGAACCATCTTCGCAAAGCCAGATCATGATGCTGAAGGACCTTGTGTTGAACGCAAAAAAAGCACGCAATCCGGAACTGCAGGCTATCCTCACGGTCGATTCTCCGGTGTTCTATGATCTGAACGAAGTGCGCGCAAAATTTCAATTCTTCGATACCGAACGAGTAACCACCAGCACAGGTGTCCGCGAAGGACCGTTCTTCGGACAGTTCACACGGTTTCTTGTCCGTTTGGACAGCAAGATGACCGATTTGCGGTACGGATTCATGTTTAAACCGAAAAAGTTCAAGGATTCAAATGCACTGAAAGATATCCTGAACAGACTGCTTGGTATAGAGAATAAAAAACAGATTACCGTCATCGACCTGAGCGGTGTGCCGTTTGATATCGTGAACACGATCGTCGCCCTGCTGGCGCGGACGGTGTTTGATTTCAATTTCTGGAACAGGAACAAAGCAGATTTTCCGATCCTGATGTTGTTCGAGGAAGCGCACAATTATCTGCCGCAGATCCCGACGCCGTACAACAGAGCAGCACGAAAGATCGTAGAACGTATTGCAAAGGAAGGAAGAAAATACGGCGTCGCCTGTATGATCGTCAGCCAGCGGCCGTCGGAACTGTCGGAAACGATTCTTTCGCAATGCAATAACTTTGTCATTCTTCGTCTTACCAATCCGTCGGACCAGGCGTTCGTTAAAAAACTCGTTCCCGATTCGTTTGCAGGAATGTTCGACATGCTCCCGTCCATGAAGCAGGGAGAAGCGCTGTTTGTCGGCGATGCCACCGCGTTGCCGTCCCGCGTACAGCTGGATTACCCGCAGCCGCCGCCGAACAGTTCCGACATTCTCTTTTACGACAAGTGGGTCGCCACCGAAAGCCCGACCGATGTCAGCGATGTGGTTGACCGGTGGTGGAAGCAGGAGAGAGATTAACGTCCGAATATCCTTCCGAAGGGCTCGAACCTTCGGAAGGTACACATCTCAATGAAAAACCGCCTTGAACTAAAAATACTTCTTCTCATTATCATCGTGCTGATCGTCGGCTTCGGCACGTACGTGATCATATCGATCAATCGCGAATCAGCAGTGCTGCTGGAACAGCAGCGTGAAAAAGCGCGTCTCTTCAGCGAAACAGTAATGGTCGGGATCCGCAATGTGATGCTCTCCGGCAAGGCGCCCTATGCTGCCGAACTGGTGAATGATGCACGTGAAAACCTGAAGTTCGGAACATTGCGCGTGTACGATAATAAGGCAAAAGAAGTCTTCCCTGATGAAGGACGCGGCATTATTTCCGGTGCAGGAGATGAACAGGTGCGCAAAGCCATTGCTACAGAAATGGAAGTAATGTTCGCGAAAAAGGATACATCCGGCGAACAGTTTATCCGCATCGAACCGCTGAAAAATGATCACGAATGTCAACAATGTCACAGCGGCAACCACGCCGTTCGGGGCGTAACGCAACTGGCACTCAATCCAAATCTGATGACTGTGCATGCACTGGAGATGCAGTCCAATAATTTTGCAAAGACACAGACGGAAGTCACCGAGATCATCAGCAATACGCTGGCGGCAAGTTTCCGGAATATCATGCTCGCCGGCCAGGGCGAACTGATGGATACGCTGGTGAAACGTTCTTCGCAGCTTCCATTTATCGACAAGATCAAAGTGTATGATCGTTTCGGCGCGGTGCATTTCGGCGAAGAGGAAAACCTTCTCCCAGAGGATTCCATCCTTCGGACAATAGCGAACGAAGTGCCCACCATCTTTTCGGAAAAGAAAAAAACGTTGACGCGCCTGATCCCGTTTCGGAACGAGGAACGCTGTCAGGTGTGCCACGGTTCCAAAAGCCAATGGCGCGGTGTCATGGAAGTTTCGTTAAAGGTAAGCATGCTGAAGATGAAACCGTCCGAACTGGAACACCAATTGACAGAGATGCTGCAGTCGACGGTCGGTGTCGGTTTCCGCAGCATCATGCTCGTAGGAAAAGGGAGTTACGCCCGCGCGTTCATCAACGATGTGCGTAAGATCAGCGCCGTGAAGGACCTGCGTGTGTTTGATAGGAATGCCAACGAACGCTTTGTGAATAGTCAGAAAAAAGATTACGGATTGGATTTCGTGCGAAGTGCGCTGATGAAGGATACCCTGATTGAAGCAATGCAGATGATCGACGGTGAGCAATACCTCGTCCGGTATTCAACGTTGAAGAACGAGAAACGCTGTCAGGTCTGTCACGGGGATGATCACACGATCCGCGGCGTTGTCGGTGTTACCACATCGATGGCGGCGGTGAATGCGACTATTGCCGATAACCAGCTCTATTCTATGATCGCCGGAGCAATGACGATCATGCTGGTATGGCTCGTCCTCCGCATTTTCATGAAAGCAGTGGTTGTAAAACCGATCGGTTCATTGGGCAATGTTGTGCGGGAGGTAGGGAAAGGGAATTTCTCCGTATTATCCAACGTGAGCTCGAATGACGAGATCGGCGAACTGGGGAAACGAATCAATGAAATGATTGTCGGCTTAAGGGAACGATTCCATTTGGAAAAATTTGTCTCCCGGCAGACGGTAGATTATGTTCAGCGCGCATCGGAAATGGGTGTGAAACTCGGCGGGGAACGAAAAACCGCTACCGTATTCTTTTCCGACGTCCGCGGATTCACCGCTTTCTCTGAAAAAGTTGAACCGGAAAAAGTTGTCGCGATGCTGAACTCGATTCTCAGCCGGCAGGCAGAGATTGTGAAGAGATTCGGCGGCGATATCGACAAATATGTCGGTGATGAACTGGTCGCAGTGTTCCAAGGCGAACAGATGGTGAAGCGGGCAGTGGAATGCTCTATCGATATCCAAAAGATGATGCAGAAAATTCCTGAACTGACCGGAGACGATATTGCGATCGGCATCGGCATTAATACGGGGGAAATGGTCATGGGTGCGATGGGAAGCGAGGAGCGGATGGACTTTACCGTGATCGGGGATGCCGTGAATCTCGGCGCCCGGCTCTGCAGCGCTGCAGGACGGGGTCAGGTCATTGTTTCAGAATATTCTGCCAAGTATATCCTGAATGAACCATCCATCGAATTAAAAAAACTCGATCCGATCAAAGTAAAAGGGAAAGAGGCCATGATTCAGATCTTTGAAGCAACGACACGAAAGTGATTGATGACCCGTTTCCTGTACATTCTTCCATTACTCCTTTTCTCTTTTCTCTCCTCGCAATCATTGAAACATGAACTCCGCGCCGTCTGGATCTCCACTGCCAGCGGTGATTGGCCGAAAACGACCGATATGGCGGAACAGCAGCGATCACTGATAGAGATCTTCGACATGCTTCGCCGGAATAATTTCAACACGGTGTTCTTTCAAGTTCGTCCCCGCGGCAATGTGCTATACCGATCGTCGTACGAGCCGTGGATATCCCAGCTCACCGGCGTGATCGGCAAAGATCCGGGCTACGATCCTCTGGCATTTGCCGTAGAAGAAGCACATAAGCGCGGTCTGGATCTGCATGCTTGGTTCAATGTTGCCAAAGTATGGGGATCGGATCAGCTTCCGTCCAATTCGCAGCATGTTACTCGCGCACACCGAGAATGGGTTAAACTCTATGAGAACGAATGGTGGCTCGACATGGGGATCCCAGCCGCACGTGAGT
>JBAYJG010000138.1:0-8411 GCA_041665225.1 Bacteroidota bacterium | reverse complement strand
TCGGGCAGCCAGGTGTGCAGCGGGAACAATGGTACTTTAATAGCGAATGAAAGCGCAAATGCAAGGAACATCCAGACCTGAATTCCCATCGGAATGCCCGGTGCAATTACATATAATTTTTGAAGATTCGTCGTAAAATATCCACCCGGAAGCGTGGAGGCATAATATCCAAGCCAGAGGATCGCGATCAGCATCAGCAGTGATCCTGCCATTGTGTAAATGAAGAACTTCACAGCGGCGTAGATCTTGTCTTTCCCTCCCCATATTCCGATGATGAAATACATCGGGATGAGCATCGCTTCCCAGAAGACATAGAATAAGAAGAGATCCGCTGCGATAAACACGCCAAGCATGCCGACTTCAAGCAATAACATGAAGGAAACATATTCCTTCAGCCGGTCAGTGATCGATTCCCATGAGGCAATAAGTGCGATCGGTGTAAGAAAGGTCGTCAACATTACCAGCAGAATCGAGATGCCGTCTACTCCAACAAAATAGGAAATATCCAGACCGGTGATCCATGGATACTGTTCGACGAACTGCATCTGTGTCTTCGCGGCATCGAATCCGAAATAGACGAAGAGTGAAAGTGCGAACGTCACGAGCGACGTGCCGATACCGATATATTTGATCAGACTCTGTTTCTCTTTGTTGATAAAGAGGAGCAGAAGAATGCCGATCAGCGGTGAAAATAGTGTAAAGGTTAAAATATTGTTCATAGCAATTGTCATTACAAGAATGCACGAGTGCGGGCACCGTGCCGGTTTTTAAATCACCACCCTGAAAGATAGCCGATGATCAGCAGGATGCCTGCGACGAAAATTATTGCGTAACTCTGCACAACGCCTGTTTGGATCCGCCGGAAGATTCCCGACGTCGCCTCAACGAATTTTGCGGAAAAATTGATCGTATTGTCGATCACCTTTACATCGAAGATCTTCCACAAGAATTTGTCTGACGACTGTTTGATCGGATTGACGACGACCGCATCATACATCTCATCCACAAAATATTTATTCCAGAGCAGTTTGTAGAGGCCGGAGAACCGTTTCGCTGTCGCTTCCGCGATCTCCGTCCTTTCCGTATAGATCTTCCACCCTGCATAGATGCCCAACAGACCGATCGCTACCGACGTGGCCATCAAACCGAGTTCCAATGATGCGGAATCGTGCAGCGGGAGCATCATCTTCTCATTGGCACCGGCGAAGACCGGCTCTAAAAACTCTTCAAAATAATTATGACCGCCCAACACATGCGGTATTCCGACATATCCGCCGATAATTGAAAAAAGAGCAAGCACCAGCAGCGGAATCAACATCGTTTTAGGAGCTTCATGCGGATGAAGGTGATGATGATCGAACCGTTCTTTCCCGAGGAATGTCAATGATACTAAGCGGAACATATAAAATGCGGTAACTCCCGCGGCAAGTGTAGCGATCGCCCACATCCACGGAGCACCGTCTGCAAATGCTTTCCATAAAATTTCATCTTTCGAGAAGAAGCCGGAGAGCAGCGGGAATCCTGCAATGGCAAACGATCCGATCGCGAATGTCCGGAAGGTCCACGGCATATATTTTTGCAGACCGCCCATTTTCTGGATGTCCTGTTCTTCATGCATCGCGTGGATCACTGCACCCGATCCCAAAAAGAGCAGCGCTTTGAAAAATGCGTGCGTCATCACATGGAACAATCCTGCGGAGAACGCGCCAACGCCGACAGCAAGGAACATATATCCCAATTGACTGACGGTAGAATACGCCAATACTTTTTTAATGTCATTCTGAACAAGGCCGATCGTGCCGGCAAAAAATGCCGTCAACAATCCAATCACCGCAACAATTTCCATCGTACCGGGCGCAAGTGCATACAAAATAGAACTGCGCGCGACCATGTAGATACCGGCGGTCACCATTGTTGCAGCATGGATCAGTGCGGAAACCGGTGTTGGACCCGCCATCGCATCCGGCAGCCAGACATACAATGGAATCTGTGCCGATTTCCCTGTCGCACCCACGAACATCAACAAGGTGATCCAGAACAGCAAAGAATTTCCAACGGAAAATCCAGCCGCTTGCGAAAAGACTCCTTCGTAATTCAGTGTGCCGAAGGTGTTGAAGATGAGAAACATCGCCAGCAGGAATCCAAAATCGCCGATGCGGTTAACGATAAACGCTTTCTTTGCCGCATCGCCGGTGGTTCCTTTTTCAAAATTCCTGTCATACCAGAAACCGATCAGCAAATATGAACAGAGTCCCACCCCTTCCCATCCGAGGAACATCAGCAGATAATTATCTGCAAGAACCAGTGTGAGCATGGCAAAGATGAAGAGATTCAAATAGGAAAAGAATCTCCAGAATCCGGTATCGCCGTGCATATATCCAATAGAGTAGAGATGGATAAGACTGCCGACGCCCGTGACGATCAGCGTCATCAGGATAGAAAGCTGGTCGATCTGGAATGCGACGTTGGCGGAAAATGTTCCTGCAGCGATCCATTCAAAAACAGTGACGATGTGCTTCCGCTCTTCCACCGCAGTGCCGAGCATTTCAATATAGATGAGGAGTCCAACGACGAATGATGCGGCGACGGCGATCGTTCCGATGCTGCCGACGATCGTTTCATTTTTTATTTTTCGTCCAAAGAAACCGTTGACGAGGAAACCAAGCAGCGGGAACAGGACAATGAGGGGGGCAAAGGAATACATAGAATACAAATTGGCAAATTATCAAATATTCAAATTACAAACGTTCAAAACAGTCGTTACCATTTCAGGATATTGATCTCGTCGATATTCACGGTTTGTTTGTTCCGGAAGAGCGAAATGATAATGGCGAGACCAACGGCCGCTTCCGCCGCCGCAACAACCATGACGAAAAAGACCAGCATTTGACCAGTCGCATCGCCCATAAATTGAGCAAAGGCGATCAGTGAAAGATTCACGGCATTCAGCATCAGTTCAATGCACATGAAAACGACGATAGCGTTCCGGCGAACAACAACGCCCAGCACGCCGCAGGAGAACAAAAATGCCGATAGTAAGAGATAATGACTTAATGGGATCATAATAGATATTCTCACTCATTGCAAGGAGTGGCGTATTTTGTGCCACGACAAAGCAATCTTATAGTTGCTTTACTCCAACTTCGCCGTCGTTCGCAATGATGTAGTATTATTGAACTAATTTCTTCTTTGCCAGTAATACTGCGCCAATAATGGCTGCAAGCAGCAGGAACGATGTAATTTCAAATGGGAACAGGAACTTCGTGAACAGCACCGTGCCGATATATTCCACCGTCCCCATCTCTGCCGAAGCAGGTGAGAGTTGGACAGCAGATGCCGGACTTCCGAAACCGAACACATAGAGCAATTCCACCAGTAAACCGACCGAAAACGCGATCCCCAGATACATTCTTAGTCCCAAATGTTCGACCAGCCGTTTATCATCCCCCAGATTCAACAGCATGATCACGAAGAGGAACAGGACCATGATAGCGCCAGCATAGACAAGAATATGTACTAAGGCGATAAATTGAGCGTTGAGGGTAAGATATAATCCACCGAGGCAGAAGAAGTTGAGGATAAGATAGAGAGCGCTGTTGACCGGATTTCGCTGCAGAAGCATCATTATTGCGGACACGACCGTGATGGCAGCAAGAAAATAAAACACACCTTGTTCAAATGTCATCGGGAAAACAGAATTGATTAAAGTGAATGCTGAAAATTGACGTGTAAATATAAGGTTACTTCACAAGATAAGCAAAAGGTTTTCCATCGAAAAAACAGAAATTCCTAAATCCTTACTTCCCGCCAGTGCGTCGGAGCAGCCCAACAACAAAGCGTCAATAAGGATTTAGGAATCTTATTGTG
Organism: Bacteroidota bacterium; assembly: GCA_041665225.1. Classification (GTDB taxonomy): domain Bacteria; phylum Bacteroidota; class Ignavibacteria; order UBA10030; family UBA8401; genus UBA8401. The sequence continues at coordinate 4,544 of JBAYJG010000138.1, read as the reverse complement.
TGATACTACAGTTTCGGCATCGGTCCGAGCACATCGGTCGGCACCAAATTCACGATCTTTCCGATCTTCGTCTCCTTCAGTCCCTTCTCCACTTTCGCTTTATCACCAACGATAATAATTGCAAGGTCGTCCGTATCGATGTATTTCTTTGCCACGCGGCGCACGTCATCTTTTTTTACCGCCATCACCTTCCCAATATACTCATTGAAATAGTTTTCCGGCAGACCATAATCGATCATCTCGCCGATTTGGTAGGCTATGGATCCGACACTGCTGAAATTATCCGGGTAACCGAGCGCGATATAGTTTTTCGCTTTGATCAATTCCTCATCGGAAATCGGCTTGGAAATGCCATTGAGTTCATTCATGAATTCCTGCAGCGCTTTGTCCGTCTTATCCGTTTGCACATCCGAAGCTGCCATGAACGGTCCCGGAAGCGGCCGCATAGAGAATCCCGAATTTGCCCCGTATGCATAACCGTTTTTCTCGCGAAGGTTGGAATTAAGCCGCGACGTGAATGATCCGCCGAGAATAGTGTTCATCACCAGGATCGGGAAATAGTCCTGCGACATCCGGTCCACACCCACGCGGCAAACGCGGATGACCGATTGTGCTGCTTCCGGTTTGTCGATCAAATAGATCGTTCTGCCATCCACTTGTTTCGGCTTTGCGATGACAGCAGGTTTCGAATCCCCTTTCTGCCATCCACCAAGTGCGGTTTCCAATTTAGCGACTATCTCTTTTGCGTCCACATCGCCGACAACAACAAGGAAAGAGTTGTTCGGACGATAGTACATAGAATGAAAATTTTTCAAATCTTCTACTGTGAAAGAAGTAATCGTCTTCTCATTCCCCGCTGAGGTCCTGCCGTATTGATGCTCCTTTCCATACACTAAACTGGAGGTCGCCGCCGCTGCGATTACACGAGGTTGATCGAATCCCTGGAACAACGATGTGACGTACTGTTTCTTTAACCGTTCCAGTTCGGATGCGGGAAAATCGGGATGCAAAAGAATATCGGAAAACAGTTTTAGTGCAGCGTCGAATTTGGAAACCGTCGAACGGAGCGTTACGCTGCTGTTATGCAGTCCCCCGTTTGCTCCAACATCTGCGCCGAGATAATCGATCTCATCCGAAAGCTCAAGTGATGTTTTTCCCGCAGCCCCTTCGTCCATCATATTCGCCGTCATTCCTGCAAGTCCCAATTTATCGGAAGATTCATTCACGCTTCCGGCTTTCACAACCAGATTTAACTGGATGATTGGTACTTCTTTCTTTTCATACACCACAACCTGAAGTCCATTGCTTAAGGTAAACTTCTGCAGTGCATTCACTTTTAAGGATGGAGTCGGTCCCAGCGCGGGCGGTTTTGTCCGATCCGGCACCTGGGCATTCACAGGGACTGAATTGACAAGGAAAAGAAGAATGAAGAAACCCGTGAAAATTAAATTGATAATGGATAATGGGTAATGGATAATGTTTATATTCAATTTCCTTTTCAATTGTCCATTGTCAATTGTCAATTGCTCATTGTTCATTGTTCTCATTTTCCCTCCGTGCTGACGACCTGTGAATTCTTTGCGGCAAGTTCCACTTTCCCTTTGGGGACGAAGCTGAGCACTGCCCGTGCATCGTCTTTTAAATACCGCGTTGCAATCGTAGAAATATCCTGCGGATCGACTGCATAGTAGCGGGCAAGATCCTCGTTGAAATAGTCCGGATTGCCGGTGAGATAATAATAGTTATTGAGCATATCTGCTTTTCCGTTCACAGACTCCAGCCGTTCGATGAAACTGGCTTCATACTGATTCCGCGCGCGCTCCAATTCGCGAACTGCCGGCACCTGGGATTTGATCAGATTCAATTCTTCCTGGATCACCTGTTCGATCTCCGCGAGTGTATGCCCTGCACGCGCGGTGCTGATAATGATGAACTGTGAACCAAGTTTCGCGGAGGATTGGAATGCAGAAACATCCTGCGCGATCTGCATATCATACACTAATTTCTTGTAGAGACGGGAATTCTTTCCGCCGGCAAGGACGGATGCGAGCAGATCCAATTCCGCATCACCCGGAGTGAGCGACGCCGGCGAATGCCATGCCATGTATAACCGCGGAAGTTGCACTCGATCCTCGATCGTCATCCGTTTCTCTTCGTGTAAAACAGCTACTGTCCGATCCTGCTGCGGCACCGGTTTTCCCATTGGGACTTCATTGAACCATTTTTCCACCATCGCTTTAGTTTTCGGTGCATCGATATCGCCTGCGATGGAGAGGCTGGCATTATTCGGTGCGTAATAGGTTCTGAAAAATTCTTTCACATCATCCAGCGATGCTGCGGAAAGGTCCGCCATGCTTCCGATAGTCGGCCAGCTATAGGGATGCGATTGAGGATAGAGTGACTCGAAAATCATCAGGAATGCATATCCGTACGGACGATTTTCATACGATTGACGTCGTTCGTTCTTCACCACATCACGCTGTCCGTCCAGTTTACCCTGGGTCATATCGTCCAGAAGATATCCCATCCTATCCGAATCAAGGAAGAGGGATAATTCAAGCGCATTGCTCGGGATGTCTTCAAAATAGTTTGTCCGGTCGACATTGGTCGAACCGTTATTCGATCCGCCTGCTGCTTCCAACCATTCGTCGAATTTTCCTTCCGGCACATTTTTCGATCCTTCGAACATAATGTGTTCGAACAGATGTGCAAATCCTGTACGCCCTTTCTTCTCATATCCCGAACCGACATGGAACCATTCGTTGACAGAAACAGTCGGTGTTGTCTTATCGACATGCAGAATCACGTTCAGTCCGTTCTTCAACGTAAACTGCTCGTACGGAACATTAATCCGCACAGTTTGTGAAGAGACTATCCCGGCGATAATGAATAAAATGAAGAATTGTTTTCGCATTGCTGCTCCTTGCATAGTTGTGTGTTCAGGAGAAATGTGGGTAAAAGTAGAATTTTTATTTTGGAAAGTAAAGACAAGTTGCATACTTTCTTGACGAATGTTCAGTTCTCTGCTGCAGAAAAGAAGCAAAGAATGAAAATACTGTTGAAACACCGCTGCCGTCAACGAATCTTCGTTGCCTCTCTCCTCTTTTTGCCTTACTTTCATTCACTCACAATTCATCCAGTATATTCCGAGGTACGTATGAAACGCATGATGATTTTTCTCTTCCTGCTATTTAGTTCATTCAGCAGTTCCGATGCACAAGCAAAACGTGCGCTGCAACTGAGCGATCTCTTTGCCATTCAGCGCGTCAGCGATCCACAACTCTCTCCGGACGGAAAAGCTGTTGCCTTTGTTGTCGGCGCTGTCGATAAGGACGCCAACCGGACGAATTCGGATATCTGGCTCATTCCGACCGCTGGAGGAGATCCAAAACAATTAACCAACGCACCAAAAGCAGATCGTCATCCGCGATGGTCCCCGGACGGGAAATGGATCGCGTTCGAATCGAACCGTAACGGTTCCCTGCAGATCTATATCATCAATGTCGCCACCGGCGAAACAAAACAAGTCACCAACATCTTCTCCGAAGCAAGCGGCGCCATCTGGTCTCCGGACGGGAAAAAACTCGGATTTATCTCTGCTGTCTTCCCCGAATTTTCTGACAAACCGTTTGCCGAAGCGGATGCATTGAACAAACAACAACAGGAAGCTCGCGACAACAGCAAGATGAAAGCGCGTGTGATGACAAAACTCTTATATAGACATTGGGACAGCTGGGTTGATGACAAACGTCAGCATATTTTTGTTGTGAATGCGGATGGAACAGACCCGAAGAATGTCACTCCAGGCGACCGCGACGCTGTTCCACCTTCCTCAACATTTTCCACCGGCGATGATTTCACATTTTCTCCGGACGGGAAAGAGATTGCGTATACAGCAACGCCCGTCCCTGTCCACGAAGAATCATGGAGCACCAATCACGATATCCTCACCGTAACTCTTGCGACCGGTGAACGAAAACAGATCACCACCAATACTGCGGCGGATGTTTTCCCGCAATATTCTCCCAACGGAAAATACATTGCCTATCGCGCGCAGTCTCGCACCGGCTTCGAAGCAGACCGCTGGCAGTTGATGCTGTATGACCGTGCAGCAGGAACAACGAAAAGCCTGACTCCGAATTTCGATACAAATGTGGACGCATTCACGTGGGCAAATGACAATAAGACCATTTATACTTCTGCGGAAGAAAAAGCGAACACTCCCCTTTGGTCCATAACCATCGACGGCACTGTGAAAAAAGTGTTCGATAACGCTGCGAACGGCGATGTGAATGTGTCTGCCGACGGGAAAACACTCGTCTTTTCTCATCAGACGATGTCCCGTCCTGTGGAACTATGGACGGCAAACAGCACCGGCGCCAATGCAAAACAATTGACGCATGTGAATGATGCGCTCTTTGCTCAAATTGAAATGTCCACTCCGGAGTATGTATGGTTCGACGGTGCGAATGGAACCAAAGTGCAGATGTGGATCGTGAAGCCGCCGTTCTTCGATGCAGCAAAAAAATATCCTCTCGTCTATT
>JBAYJG010000137.1:0-8466 GCA_041665225.1 Bacteroidota bacterium | reverse complement strand
GCCGACGACAGCTCGGCCTGTGTTGATACCAATCCGTTGGTTGACCACCGGACGACCGTAATGGATCCATTTTGTATGGAGTGCAGTCAGTTTCCGCTGCATATTGATCGCAGCCGCGCAGGTATGGAATGCCTGGTCCTGATCGCCGATCGGTGCACCCCAGAATGACATGATCGCATCGCCAATGTATTTGTCGATTGTTCCACCATTTTCGATAATGATGTTGGACATTTCCGTCAGATAAGAATTCAGCATACCGACTGTATTGGTCGGTCCCATTTTTTCTGCCATGCTGGTGAATCCTTCAATATCGGCAAACAACGTTGTGATCTCGCGTTCTTCACCACCCAGTTTCACAAGAGATGGGTTGTCGAGAATCTGTTTTACCACCGTTTTATCCACATACTTTTCAAACATCCCTTTAATCTGTGCCTTTTGCCTCCCTTCAGTGGCGGCATTGTAGGACATCGCCGATGCAAAGCAGAAGAAAAGGGCAAAGATTGGTTCAACGAGATAATAGACGACGCCGGTATTTTCAAACGTGGAATATGCAAACATCATATACCCAGCAATAAACAACACGCCTATCGGCACACTCCACCGAAGTTTCAGCAGAATAGCCGCAATGCTAACGATTAACGCCATGATGATCAGGAACATCAATTGGGCATTGCGAGGAGCCGGAGAAATATATTTTCCGCTGATGATTTGATCGTACACGTTCGCATGGACATAGCAATTTGGGGAAATATCAGCAAGCGGCGTAGGATTGTGATCGCCGATGGAACGGGCGGTCGGACCAATGATGACCACAGCATCCTTAAACATCGCCAGCGTTGCCGCATCTTTCTTAACGAATGCATCCAGAACCTCCTGGAAGGAGATTTGTTTATAGACAGTATTTTGTCCGGCATAATCCACGGTAAGATATCCGTGGTCATCCAGCGGAATCTCCATCTGACCAGCGTGAACAAGTAATCCACTTTCATCATTTTCTTCCACGGTGATCGATTGCAGATCCACCTGCGCAGCAGCGAATGCAAGTGCCGCTCCGAACGTCGGATAATAATCGCCGGCATATTCCACAAAGAATGGAACCGAGCGGATAATACCGTCGATGGAATCCGGTCTGATAAGGATATGACCGATGCCCGCCGCCAGATTTACGAGTGAATCATACGGGCGTTCGTCGATGTAGGTCGCCTGCGGGAAATGGAATTGATCCTTTTTCGGAATAGCATGTTGATGCAAAATTTTTGCCGCTTCCATATCAATAGCGCGTTTCTCTCCCGGAGTGTCATCATTCGGCACGAACGGCCCAATCGCATGATACACATTCGGTGCATACGCATGGAAGAAGAGGAATTGATCGTTCTGGTACAGTGAAATGCTGTCCTGCCGAACCGTCGGGAACAGATCGTCGACTCCAACCGCCAGTGATCCGCTCTGTGCTAAGATTGCTAGCAGGGTGCCGTATTTGTCGCGGGGAATCGGATAATCCAATTCCTTCATCGTGTATTCATCGATCGTTACGATGACAACATTCGATGTGTGCGGCCGTTCACCGCGTGCCTGCAGCAGAGCATCGTACGCTTTCAATTCCAGGGACTGGAAAAATTCCAATTGAAACAATCCGCTGGTAATACCAATGGAAAGAAAAGCAAAGAGGACGGCAAAAAGAGACTTGATGAGTTTTTTATTCATAGGACCCCGAAGGTTGAAAGAGTGACGGAAGAAAATTCCCTTTAAAACAAGTTACCCTCCAATTTGGAGGGTAACTTGCAAAAAAATATTCAATTTATCCAACTAAATTTTCCAATAGAGGAAATCTTTGATGTTCGCCAACGCGGTTGGATCGATACCGCGGCGTCCGCCAAAGAGGAACTTGTTCTCACCCCGTCGTACCTGACGGCTTGCTGTCCGTGCATCTTTACGGGTCTGAAGATCTTGCAAAGCGCTGAACAACAGACTCTGCAGTTCTCCTTTGTCCACAAATGCGCTTTTTTCAGCCGCGCGGGTTTGGCCCATTTCTGCGACGATATTATCGATGCCCAACTCGGCATACGCTTGTTCCTGCGACGGGAACTTGGAGACTGCGGAAGCAAATGATTCCACTGTCCCGTTATGGTCACCGCCAAGATACTTCAGCAAACCCATATTCAGATTGATCCCGCCATCTTTGGCATCGGCCGTCATGGCGGCAGTGTAGTTTTTGTATGCATTCAGGGAATCCCCCTTCAGCAGATAGATATTGCCGAGATTATTCTGCGTTGATGCAGAACTATATGTCTTGATCACATTGATTGCGTCGTCATATTTGCCGGCATTCGCCAGGATGATTGCAGCTTCGTTGGAGGATTGTTCGTTGTTCTGGCTTTTCAGATATGCAACTTTCTGGTTGACATTGTCGTTATTGGCATCCGTTAAGATCTGCGCATCTGCGACAAGCAATTTCTCTATATCCGCTGCGGCTGGTGTTGCAGCAATTTTCTCATCACCGGCCAAGTTGCTTGGCGGAGACAGTTCCCACGATTTCCGTACATCGATAATATCCATCTTTCCTTTCACATCGGTGGTTTTATAGAATCCTTCCGCACCCACTTTCCACGCTTCTGCAAATGGTTTATTGATGATGGTGGTTTCCAGAGGAATCCAGACGGTGTTTTCCCGAATGACATATTCCCGTTCATTTAAGCTCACTCTGGAGGCATTCTTCTTGTTCACACCGGTGTCAAACATAATAAAGATGTGGTCCGATGTGCCGATCAGCATTGTTCGAATGCCGAGGTTTTCCAGACATGCAGCCAAAAGGATAGAACTGTCATCACAATCTCCGGCTTTCTTTGCAAGAGTCTGTCGCGGGAACTGAATCTCGTCCAGCACATCTCCCTCCGCTACAACCCACGGATCGGAAACATAATTGATCGAAAATGCACGAACAGCGTCCCATATCTTCATTGCATTCTGCATGCTGCGCGATGCATTTGGATACAACGACTGTTCGAACTTCACATTGCCTACGACATTACGGGAAAAATTCTCCACTGCAGCATCCTTATAGGTAACAAATGCACCGACCTGAGTCGGTTTGTTCCAACTGATGGAGTTTTTGCTGTAAATGGTAACCGGTTTTGTGATGCTGCGGATCTTTTCTTCGCCACCCTGGTTGTAGGAGATCTCCGTCTTGATCTGCGCAATGGTGTTCTCGCTGACTGCCTGAAGTTTGTCTTTGTCCAGCGTTGCGGAAACTTCAAATGTCTTCTTCTCTCCTGCTTTCAGCAGCGGAATCATCTGTTCCGATGCAAACGTCATATAATTGGGAATGAAGATCTTTGCTTTGATGTTCTTGATGTCCGTCTTGCCAGTGTTTTCCAGCGTCACCGCGCCGATCGGATTCTTGGAATAATACACGAACTGCGCCGGAAAGATATTCTCCACCTTGAACTCGGTGATCTCCAGTGCGCTGGACATGATCATGCTTGCTTTTTTGATACCGCTGGTCTTCGTGGAGACATCCAGCCGGTTACCGGACGCACCGATGACGGAATATTCCTGCATTCCCGAAAATATTTTGCGAAGTTCATCCAGCGTTCCTTTCATCACTACATCATAGCATGCGGAACCGCCTTCCATATACCGCAATTTCATCTTTTCGATCATCGAGATCTTTCCCGGCAGTTCGGATTCGATCTTCACCAGCGATGCATCGTTCACTCCCTGCAGGATGAGTTCCACGATGATCGGTTTCTCTTTCATTTCCTTCATCTTCTGATCGATCTTCGCCATCAAATCTGCTGCCAGCATGTCGCCAACCTCTTCCAATGATTTGGAAGCTGCCTGAGCTTTCCCTTGGGAGGTCTTCTTCGACGATGCACTGGCAACCGCCAGAATCTCACCGGTATCGGTGATAATCAGTTTCACTTCGCCATCTGCGGTGAACTCGTTCATTTTCGTTCCATACACATCCTTCTCACCGCCGAAATTCGCCTGAGCTCCGCCGGCGATAATCAGCTCCGCTCCATAGCGGCGTCCAAGTTCCTTCGCTTTTGTTGCATCAGCCGCAGCGATGTCGCGGGCTCGAACCTCTGAAAACTGGCGCGAATCGACGATCCGATATTGTTTCTCCAGCAGCGCTTTTTCAATCTTGCCGGCGACCTTGCGTGCCGTGACATCTGCATTGTCGATCTTTTCATCGACCACGACCATCACGCGCGGCATATCGGCATTTTGCGCCATGACCTTTGCGGGTTGCGCAAGCAGCCCGAACAAAGTTACCATACACAGTAACGAAAGAATGCGTTTCATTGTTCTTCTCCTGAATGATGATTAATTATTTCAATTTCAAAATTAACGACGCCATCTCTTCCACTTTCTGTTTGGCAGGTTCATATCCTTCGGATTCATCCCACGCTTTTTGGTACATTGACTTTGCGCTTTCATAGGCCGATTTCGCATCACTCTTCTTTCCCTGTTTCTCCAGCTTCTTTCCTTGATCCTCGAAGTTCAATGCCTGCGCATAGGTCACATAGCCGTTGAAATTGCCATCTTTCGACGCTTCCAAACGATCTTCATCTTCCGATGTCATTTTTACTTCCAGGTCGGTAGCGATCTTCTTCACCAACGACTGCAACATGGTCAGGAATTCGTCCAATTCTCCCGTCTCTTCTTCCGCTTTCAACGTCTCACCTGTTTCGGTCCGTACAATGCGGACATCGATGCGGAGCTTGTCGTTGAACAAGTTCGAGAATCCTCCGAATAGCATCACCTTTGCACCGAGCAATTTTCCCATTTTTTGAGTCGTAGTCTTATCCACCATATCGGTTTCATTCAGATTTAACTCCTCGATAATGGATTGTATCCGCTGACGTTCCACCACTTTGATCCCTTTGATTTTCGACATTTCCGTGATCATCATATCGGCCAGTCCCTTTTTCAACGGATCCAGTTTGTCCTTATCGACGACACTATTGTTTTCAAAATACAATACTGCGATCGTTTTTGGATCACCTGCCAGCGCCGGCTGAACGAAGAGAAAACTGTTCACCAAGAATGAACAGAGCGCAAGCAGAGCAAAAAGTACCTGTTTTTGTTTCATACTGATTTCCTTCCAGTATAAGTAAATGATAAGTGATTACAATTCTTTAGAATGAAATTTTGAGGCCGACGTTCGCCTCCAGTCCATTTACATCATATGTTGCGCCAGCAATCGATATTGAACCCAATGCATACCGTGCACCCAACGTCGGCATCACCGATTCCCAGAACAGCAGTATGACATCCGCTCCTGCAGCACCAATCTGCGCCTCACCTGTCTCAATGTATGTGATCCCCGACGGAATCTGATCCGGCGTATAATACTTTCCTTCCCCGATCAGTGTAGCATACACCTTAGCCCCAAGCTGGGTCCCAAGGCTGTACTGGCCTTCCAGCTGCAGCGACGCATCATATTTCTTTCCACTGCTGATAAAATCGTTCGGCAAACGATACCGGGCGCGCACCATCGCGGCGTGATTCACACTTTCTGTTTTCAGATTATAGATAACTGTTGCTATCGTTCTCGGACCGGATTCGAAAACCGGGCCGGAACCAGACACCTCATCCTTGAAAAAATATGTCGATGTCACATCGATCGAAAACCGTGCACTTTTGCCGAACGTGATATAATCGTAACCGACATTCAAAGATATCTCATCGCCGGCATCATATTCCACGGCCGATCCTTTCAGCGGCTTAAACGGTCCTTTATAGAAATAGGATAATCCCACACCCAACACCATTCTTCTCGTCAATGTCCCGGCATACACAAGAGAGACATTCCCTGTAATGCCCTGACCAAACATCGGCACCTTATAGCCGAGCGCTGTCTGTCCCAATAATGTTGTCAGGTGTAACTCGGATGCATCAAGTTCAGTCTTTCCGGTCGGGACGCTGACACCGCCGGTCAGCCAGAATTTCTCACCGGGAAATACATAGGACATGGAAACTCGTGTGTCAACAATATTTGTGGAGCTGGCCGTATCAAATGATGATATTGCTCCAGAATTTGACACCGATAACAATAAACGATTTGCGAGAGGAATGGAGACGGCGACAGGAGCAGATTGCTGCAGCAGTGTACCAAATTTTTTCCCTGTCGAATCTTTTAAAACCCATTGTTGTTGCATCCCTCCCACAGTAATGCCGGCAGCGCCGCGAAAAATAGATTTATCCGTTCCATGTTCGATTTGAGCCGACACTGTTTCAAAGAACAAAATTAATAGCATTACTAATGCGGCTGAAATATGAAGATTGTAGAGCTTGAAAGATGTATTTATCATCACAATTTAAGATTATTTGATAAAGGTCATCTTTTTCACAGACCTGAAATTATTTGCATGAATTTGATAGTAATATATACCACTCGCAACCAAGATTCCATTATTATCTTTCCCGTCCCATGTAATAGAGTATGAACCTATTCCTTGGTATCGATTCACCAGTGTTCTCACTTTTTGCCCTAAAATATTGAAAATTTCAATAGTTACAACAGAACTGTTAGAAATCGAGTATTTAATCGTAGTTTCCGGATTAAAGGGATTTGGATAGTTTTGTGATAGGGAATATTCCACTGGTATCACTGGAATTCCATTTGAATTTTTCTTGAGGAATTCATCTGTCCCGGCAATAATCCTGAAATATCTACTGTTTTCATTCTTTTGAAGAACAAAATCATAAGAAGATATCTCTTTTAGGTTGTACATCCGTTCACTTTTCAAATCCAGAAGGAAAAACTGAAATTGCGGCGGAAAATCACCACCAAGTTCTGTCTGAATATGCATCGGTTGATTTGGTTTGCTGGAAACTGTTACAAAGTCCCAACTTTGTCCTTCTACACTCATTGACCGATAATCTGCCGAAAGATTCTCATCCATATTCTTGAAGGATAATGAAACGTAGTCCGACGGAGAAACAGGAGGTTTCACAAAATCATCATCATCCCATCCATCCTTTGCATTCTTCAAGACACCGATGAAATTGAGATGATCAGATTTCCCTTGCGATGAGAGTGAAACTTGCATTTTCCATTCCGACGAAAGCAACGAAGTGATGCCGAGTCCGGTTTTAGGAACTGCACCTGCCGTCGTGACCGGCGTCGAATTAATGCGAATTACCTTCGGGCTCTTTCCGCGGTTGAACACCCAATATCCTTTAAACGGCTCCATGACTGTTGACGTGGTGTCATAGACTCCGCTGTTGTACGACCAGATCACTTTTTCGATGCTGTCCTCACGCATCGAATTCTTCCAGCTTACTCGGTATGGGAACGGATTCCCGATCATTGTATAACCCGGATTGACCGTCATCAAGAAATCTTCTTCATTGCCGGAAATGCTCGTTGAGCCAAGAGTTACCTTTTTCTTCTCTTTTGTGATCAGCCAATATCCTTCACCCCGGACAATACGTGAAAAGTCTTTAGGGAATTCTTTATAACCGTCACGCCTTGAATATTTCCCGAACATTCTCCAGAGATAACTGTTATACTCTCCCAGATCCTTAAAGAGTGCCGCAACGGATGAATCCTGGAAGGTGTATGGTATACTGATTAATTCATACCGTTCCTCGATGGTTTCTCGCAGTTGCGCCAGGATATTTTCGATCGATCCAAATACGTTCAAGGAAAACTGCAAATTTTTCCCGCCAAATACCCCATAGGGACGTGTGGTATCATCCGGTATGCCGTTCCGCCAAAGGTCTGGATCAGCAATAGCAATGATCCTGCCATTTCCGATTTCCGATACTGCAACGGCAGCCGCAGGCTGCAACACTTTGGTTACACTCCCGCTGCTGCTTTTGGCATATAATGTATTGGACGACGATGCAAAAAGTGTGACAACATTCCCAAGCGTAGTATCAACGACCAGACTGTTGCCGAAATAGAGTAACAGGCTATCAACTTGACGAGTATATTTATCCGTCCGGACCGGCCGTGCGATTACCAGACCGTCAACACCTGCCCGTGAATATGTTGAATCGATCAGTACGGATGATGAAAACTGAATACCTGTTTTCTTCCCGTACCTCGCTACCCATGCCGTGTCCCGTAAAAAATCATTCATGATAGATACGGATGCATTGCGGTAGTCCGCCATCAGTATCAGTGTGCCGCCGATTCCGACAAATTTTATCAGTGAATCCTGCCGAACGGAATCAATCAATCGCTGCGGCTGAATGATCACAACGGAGTTATTGGTCGAATAGTAAAACGGTTTTTGAACATTCACATTTAAATCAGCTTTTGCCAGGGAAGTCCGCAGGAATTTATATTGCGCGGAGATTAGCAGACTGTCATCGATATACATTCCAAAGGACGTGTCGATCACAATTTTTCGTGTCAGGTAATTCTTGGCAATTCCCGAACCAGTGAAATTCAACTGGACAACGGGAAACCGTGTGTCGGAAGTAGCAAATTGAACAGCCGTTCTCTTC
>JBAYJG010000136.1:0-8497 GCA_041665225.1 Bacteroidota bacterium | reverse complement strand
AGCAGCAAGGTCCCCTTCGGACTTAATGCGCTGAACCTCGGCCAGCAGTGTACCAACCCCTTCCCGCATTTTTTCATAGCTGGTCACACGGAAGAAGGTCTTCCCATCCTTTTGCCCTTGTTCGATGCAGCCGGCGTTCTTCCAGAGCCAATGGACGATCATCTGGCGGTTCTTCATGTGATCTTCTTCGAGCTGATCGTGTCCTTTTGGTACTCGTTGCAGCTGAATCAATCCCGCATTCCGCACTTCTTTGTTGTACATCGTTTTCACAACATCCATCGTATTCGGTATAATCCCGATTTCCACTAATTTCGGATCCCAGATATGATAGAGTGCAACAAGATCTGCACGCGCTTCTTCCAGCGTAGAATAATATCCCGGCAGCGCCGCCTGCGGATCGACCTTCAGATTCGGAGAGATTTTTCCCGATGCATGGCCTAGCACCTCGTGAAGTGCAGTATGCATATTGTCCGCCAGGGAGCCGAATTGTTCGGCACCATCGATCTCCTGCTGATCGTATGCGAATTCTTTCAGGATATCCTTGCCGCCGGTCTTCTCGTATGCATCAACAATGTTAAACAGCGTGACGGACTTGCTGCCGTACTGTTCACGCACATCCTGCTCATTCGGAAGATTGATGCCGATTGCGCTGACCGGTCCCGCATCACCCGTTTCTACCACTACGTTGATGACAGTGTATTTCAATGGCTTCACATCGGCCTTTCTATATTTTGCATCCCACGGCATCCGGTCTTCAAAATACTGTGCATTGGTCCCGACTTTCTGGAAGAGCTCCGTCAATTCGGGATTGGCAAAATTCACCACCGATTCGAATTGGCCTTTCGCACCGCGGGCATCGAGATACACTTCGATGAATCCATGGATCATATCCACCTGCGATTCCGTTTCTTTTACCCATCCGATATTATAGTCACGCCAATCTTTCAGGTCTCCGGTCCGGTAAAACTTGATGAGTTTATCCAGATTTTCCGCCTGGCGGGCATTCTGTGCAAATGCTTTTGCCTTTTCCAGATAGGAGATGGCAACCTGCAGGTCTTCTGCATACATGCCCGCGGGGATTGTGCCCCCAAGGTGTGTTGTGCCGGTACGGTATACTTTTTCTGCAAGTGTACCGTTCTCCTTCACTACTTTGGAATTGAGCGGATTCTTTTCTTTTCCGGACTTTGCCCACGCAGTCACTTCGTCGAACGTCGTTCCATCGTACAGATTGTTTCCGCTTGCTGCAATCATATCTTCGCCGGGAGTTTTGTTCGTCTGCACTGGTTCGAATGCACCATCGAAGATCGGTTTCCGCAGCCGTTCAAGTTTCTGGTCAAGTGTCTCTCCGTTTGCACGCGTCACGACTGCACCGTTGCTGATGGCGGATTTCAGTGCTACGGCAAACTCATCGAAGGAAAACAGCGGAACAAATTTTCGCGCGGTAATATTATCGTACTGGCAGTTATTCACCCAAAATAACTTCGTATAGAGAATTATTTTTTCCAACAGTGCTTGATCGACCCCTTGAGGATGCGAGTAGATCCCCTCCAGCAGTTCACGGATCTCGAGCGCATTGCGATGGCGCTGATCGATCGCGATGTCCCGGGCTGCAATAGCGGATTGATAGAGGTAGTATGTGAAGGTCTTTTCTTTGAGAGAAAGCTTTTCAAAGCCGTCGGCATAGAGTTGGACGATCCGTACAGGGCCGACATCACCCATCTGTAGTTTTTCGATTGTATATTTTCGGTCCACCAGATTTGGCTGTGTCGGTTTATCAGTGTGTTGTGCTGTCATGTGCATAATTATGCATAGTGTGAATAAAACAATTTTCATGGAATCTCCGATTTTTTTTGCACCACAACATAGGGAGAGAATGATGGAAATGCAATTGATGATTGTTACTCTTCTTCTTTCCCACTTTCGCAATTCTCCTGATGTTTTTTCCCAACTGTAAAAAATTCACCTACAAATTCCTCCGATTTTTCTAATCAGAACTCGGCACATAAATAGCTACTGTAATAATAGAAAACTTTTTACGTTCAGTATGATCCAATCGTCCATAAAGATCCGTACCGGAAATCAAATGATTGCCGAAGGAGCGTTGTACGCAGGCTGCCGGTTTTTCGCCGGTTATCCTATCACTCCTGCGTCCGGTGTCTACAAAACAATGATCGAACAGTTGCCGCAGGTGAACGGCGTAGCAATCTCTGCTCCGGATGAGATCTCCGCGCTCGCGTACTGCGTCGGTGCATCCGGCCGCGGAGCAAAAACAATGACAGCAACATCGGGTCCCGGTTGGGCATTGATGATTGAAACAGTACAGTATGCGCTGATGACTGAACTTCCCGTTGTGATTACACTGGTGCAGCGGTTGGGTCCAAGTACCGGGGGGGCGACCCAAAACGGTCAAGCGGATATTTTGTTTGCCGAGTTTTGTACTTCCGGCGGATACACTATTCCGATGTTTGCACCAAGCACGCCGCAGGAATGTTTTGAAGTAGCAACAATCGCATTTAAATGGGCGGAACTGCTCCGCACTCCGGTGGTCATCCTCTCCGATAAAGAGGTAGGGATGATGTCCGAAGATGTCGACTTTGCACAGCTCAAGAGCATACCGCCGTGGTATCGAAATGAATATTCGCCACTTGATGATACCGAACATCGAACGTATGGATTTCAAAGCCTCGAGGAGGTGCCGTTGTTCGCACCTGTCGGGGGAGACCATAAAGTGACGATGACCGGCTCCGCTCATGATCAGCGTGGAACACTTCAGAAAAATTCGCCGGAAACTATTGATGTCCTGATCCACCTACAGAAGAAAATTGAAGCACACAGGGAAGAAATGTCCATTGTCCGCACGGAGGGTGCGGAACATGCTGATACATTGGTGCTGAGTTTCGGTATCACTGCGCGAGCGGCAACGGAAGCGGTCCGCCGTGCGGTTACTGCGGGAAAGAAAGTTCGGAACGCAAATGTGATCTCGTTATTTCCCGTGCCGGAAACGATGCTGAAAGAAGCTGCCCGCGGCGTACAACGGGTAGTGATTGCCGAGGAAAATATGACGGGACAATATCGAAGTGTTGTCCGTTCGCTGTTCGAAGGCAAAGAGGTCGTTGGCGTTAACACCGTTGGCAGGATGATCACACCTGCCATGATCCAGGATGCGATATTGTGAGCACTCTCATGGAAGAAACGCTTCAACAACATACGTATTTAAAAGAGAACGCTCTCTTCCCGTTCTGCAAAGGTTGCGGCCACCATCATTATGTACATCGATTGGATGAGGCGCTGCAGCAGTTGAACCTCGATCCGCGCAAGGTGTGCGTCGTCAGCGATATCGGGTGCATTGGAATTTTGGATTCCCTTTTCGCAACGCCGCATACGTTTCATACGACGCACGGCCGCTCGACCGCTTTTGCAACCGGCATTGAACTGGCGGACAGCATTCTGAACAATGGCTCCTTAAAAACGATCGTCGTCATCGGCGACGGCGGCGCAACGATCGGGCTGCTTCATCTGGTGAATGCTGCGCTGATGAATGTTAACATCACTGTGCTGCTTGCAAATAATTTTCTGTACGGAATGACCGGAGGGCAGAATTCACAGTTTTCGCCGCTTGATTTTGTCACGCCGACAACGCCGGCCGGCAACATCGTTCCCCCGATGGATATTTGTTCCATCATGAAGAGCTGCGGGGCTACATTCGTGAAACAGGCGGCTGCAACGGATAAACAGCTCGGATCAATTATCGCCGCGGCCGTTGAACATAAGGGATTTGCCATGGTGGAGATCCTGGAATTGTGTACGGAATGGGCAACTCCGTTCAATACGCTGGACGGCAAATCGATCAACAGCAAAATTCAACATGCTAACGGATCGGACCGTGCGGCGCGAGCAGACTTTTCATCGCTCTATAAAGAAAAGGTGCTCGGTGCAAAGAAAAAATTTGCTGATGATTCAATCATACCGAAATACACTTGTCCGCTCACCGGTACCCGGCGCATCGTGCTCACCGGAACCGCGGGAGAGAAAGTGCAGCTTGCGTCATTCTTGTTCATGAAATCGGCGATTGCCAGCGGACTGCATGCGACACAAAAGAATGACAATCCGGTCACACAGGGATCAGGATTTTCCCTGTCGGAATTGTGCATCAGCAACAATGAGATCCTGTACACCGGTATTGATGAACCGGATGCCGTCATCATTGCATCGATGGAAGGATTAAAGGAGGCACGTGCAAACGGAACGCTCTCCCGGTGCGCCGCAGGAACGATTGTAATTGCGGATCAGACACTGCCGGAATTTGAGTGTGCCGGTAAAATCTCCCGTCTCCCGTTGCGTGCTGTGTGCACCGGTAGCCGGGCTGCACTGAGCGCGTTGGCATCGTTGAACATGTTGAAAAGCTGGGTCTCACAGGATGCATTGTGGGAAATGATCGACGGCAAATTCAAGGAGCGGTCACTTCCGTTCCATCGGGATGTAGAAACATTGCTGCCGTTCATCAAAATCTAGGAGTATTGCACTACGGGGGTGTGTATGAAAACACTTGATGAATTTTCTTCCGTTACGTCAGTGATTGAACAGTTCATAGAACGGGAGAACGAAACCATTGCACTGTATGAACACTCCCTGCATTCATTGGGAGATACAACCGTTACACCGGTGATCCACCGCCTGATCGAGGAAAAAGAGCAGCATCGACAACTGCTGGAACAGACGCTGGATGAATTGAACGAACAATTCTCGCTGGATGAAGCGATTATTTAACGGACTGTGCGTCCGTTCGCTTCGATCGTCTTCTTCACCGATGAAATTATTACAGGAGTCACTATGACCACTCAACAACAACAACTTGTCCGAACAACATTTGCGCAGATCGAAGCGCACGAAGACCGTGTCGCCGATCTGTTATATCAGGAACTCTTCCGGTTGGAACCGAAGGCAAAGCAATTGTTCCGCGGGAACATGCAGGAACAGCAGAAAAAACTCATGCGCATGTTGCGTGTTGCCATCGAAAATATCAACGACCAGAGCCAGCTGCAGCCGATGCTCTATAATCTGGGGATGATCCATCAATCCTACGGCATCGAGCCGCATCACTTTGTCTCGTTCGGTGAAGCGCTGCTCTTCGCGCTGCGGAATGTGCTGAAGGATCAGTTCACACCGGAAGTTGAAGAAAGCTGGAAAGCGGCATATCATTATTTTGTGCTGACAATGAAGAATTTTCCACATTCGGAAGATCCTGTACAGCTTCCTCATAATTGATGGGAACGTACCCGACGCATACTGCTGTTATACTAAGACAATGAACAAAGCTCTTATCATACTCTTTTTACCGTTATATGTGATCCTCTCTGTGGGATTGAATATTCAGGTACACACCTGCGGTGGGGAATCCGAAGCCATGCTGGCAACTACGGCAGCGGAAGATCCGTGCGGCTGCGCGGACGAGTTGTCTGCTGACCGCTGTTGCACAACCGAGATTAGCACAGTAAAGATCGACGATGCACAGCAAGCCAGTATCGCTGCTGTCGTTACGCCGCTTACAGTTCTGGAGATTCTCGCTGTTGATTTGCCGATGCAGATAACGGTAGACGGTACCGATTTTTCTCAACATTTTCTCTCCTCCTTCTCTCCGCCTCCGCTGACCGATCTCACGGTCCGCAACTCCGTATTCCTGATTTAGATGTGTGTGCACTCCGCATTCAGCGATGTACTGTTTCCTGTCCATTTTTTCACACACTATCTAAATAAAAGGATTTACCATGAAAACGACATTTATTCTCCCGCTCGTATTATTAGCCTTCGCAGTATCATTTCTCTCCGCCGGTGACACGGTAAAAGAAGAACAGATTAAAGTCTTCGGCAACTGCAAGCAATGCAAGGACCGAATCGAAACCACTTTAAAGATCAAAGAAGTGAAACTCGCAAAGTGGGATAAGAAATCCAAAATGCTTCGCGTTGCGTACGTATCAGACCAGATCACCCTTGATTCTCTGCAACAATTGATCGCTTCTGTCGGTCACGATACGGAAAAATTCAAAGCTCCTGATTCTGTGTATAACGCCCTGCCCGGATGCTGCCTTTACCGGGATGGAGAACATACACACTAAGAGAATCCATGTACGAAAGTGCTGCCACATTGCTGTTACAGCAAAACGGTTCTGCCGTACACCAATTCTTCAGGAGCTACTATGAAAAACATACTATTATTTTTACTGACGACACTCTCCCTGATTCACGCGCAACAGCTGACCGGCGTGGTGATGGAAAAAACGGATGACGGAATGTTCCATCCGCTTATCGGTGCGAATGTCTATTGGCTTAAAACTGTTTCGGGAACGGTCACCGATACAAGCGGCGTCTTCCATCTTCCCGTTAATACCGAAAGCAATCGCCTGGTGGTGAGTTACGTCGGCTATGTGCCGGATACGCTCGTGATCACGGATCAAACGAAGGTCAACATCATTCTGAAATCGGATGCGAACAAGATTGCCGAAGTGGAAGTGGTAGGCGACCAGATCAGCACCATTGACAGCTATCTGGCACCCCAGAAAACACAGATCATGACGGAGAAGGAACTCTTCAAGGCGGCATGTTGCAATCTGTCAGAGAGTTTCGAGACGAATCCCTCTATCGACGTTTCGTTCACGGATGCCGTCACCGGCACCAAGCAGATCGAAATGCTGGGACTCTCCGGAACATACACGCAGATAACGCTGGAAAATCTTCCGGCAATCCGCGGATTGACTTCCAATGTCGGATTGACGTTTATTCCCGGCACATGGATCGAGAATATCCAGGTTTCCAAAGGGGTCGGCTCCGTTGCTAACGGCTATGAATCGATCACCGGACAGATCAACATAGAACTGCGTAAGCCGCAGAAGGTGGATGAAAAACAGTTTTTCTTCAACGCATTCGGCAATCAGGAACAGCGGATGGAGGCGAACTTGAACGTGCGGACACCGTTGACCACAAACCTTTCTTCCATGACAATGCTGCATGCAAGTACGCAGCAGCAATCCATCGATGGGAACGGCGATAATTTTCTCGACATGCCCTTGTATAAAACCATCAACGCCATCCAGCGTTTTCACTATTCGAATCTGCTCGGGCTGGAAGGCCAGTTCGGAATTCAATATGTGAACGACGAAAAACACGGCGGCACTACCCATGGGTATAATCTGGACAGGACAACGTTAGCTCTTCGTCCGTCGGAATATTCCTTTGCAATGAACGGTGATCAATTGCGTTTGTGGGGCAAAACCGGCTATGTCTTCCCGCAGAAACAGTATCAAAGCATCGGTCTGCAATGGTCGCTGACACGAAACAGGCAACACTCCGTTTTCAGCTCCCATGAATACAATGCCGGCGAGCAGACGGGGTATCTGAACCTGATCTATCAATCGATCATCGACAATACCATGCACAAGTTCCGAACTGGTATGAGTTTCCTGTATGACGATTACGACGAAACATTCAAGCATCTTCGCTATGAACGGACGGAGCGTGTACCGGGTGCCTTTTTCGAATACACGTATTCACCCGGCGAAGAGTTTTCAGTCATCGCCGGAATGCGTGCTGATTATCATAACCTCTTCGGTACTTTCTACACGCCACGGTTGCATCTGCGGTACGCGCCACAGGAGGACTGGGTCTTCCGCGCCGTAGCGGGACGGGGACAACGGACAACCAATATCTTCGCCGAGAATATGGCGTATTTTGCCAGCTCGCGTCATGTGGCAGTGGTGCCGTCTAATACCAAACCGTTGTACGGGCTCGATCCGGAAGTGGCAACCAATTACGGATTCAATGTGACGCACTATTTCCTGTACGATTATCGTGAGGCAACAATCGCGGTCGATTTCTACCGCACGGTGTTCGATAAACAAGTGGTGGTGGATCTTGATACAAATCCGCAGCAAGTTCATTTCTACAATCTGGCCGGCACATCCTATTCAACAGTGTGCAGGTGGAAATGAATTTCCAACCGGTGGAAAAACTGGAAACACGCATCGCATACCGTTTCTATGATGTACGACAGACCATTAACGGCACACTGCGGGAACGGCCGTTTGTTGCACAACACCGAGCATTCATCAATTTCGGATATGCAACCGGACGCGAAGAGGATGATGAAGCGCAGATGCTGTATGATGTAACGCTGCAGTGGTTCGGGAAAAAACGGATGCCGGATACGCAGACAAATCCCACGGGGTTGCAGTCACGCAGAACGTCGCCCGAGTATATTTTGGCGAACGGACAAGTGACGAGATCATTCTTTGCCGGATTTGATATTTATCTCGGTGTCGAGAACCTGCTGAACTTCCGTCAGTCCAATCCGATTCTGGATGCAGCAAATCCCAACGGCAGTTACTTCGACAGCTCGCTGATCTGGGGACCGATCTATGGACGGACAGCGTATGCGGGATTGCGATGGAGAATATAACTACCCTTCAACTTCCGGAGCCATACCGGCTTCGGAAGTTTTTGGTGT
>JBAYJG010000135.1:0-8547 GCA_041665225.1 Bacteroidota bacterium | reverse complement strand
TGTCGCCTGGGATGAACGGGAAAAGCACTTTAAGATGAGCGGAAAGATCCTGAAGACATTCAATGTCACCCAGTCTGCTGAAGGAGACAAGGACGGAAAGTGGACAACAGTTATTTCAGCAGCAGTTCTTCTTCCCCAATAGTCTAAATATTTTCAGTAAAACAAAAAAGGGACGCATTTTGCGTCCCTTTTTTTATTGCATTTCCTGCTTAAACTTAAGCCTTTTTATCAAAGGCCTTCTTGTATTCACCGTAATAAGTCATTACTGATTCTACATAGTTGGATGTTTCTTTCCATCCTTTAAAGTAGCCGTTTGTCGGTTTTTGTTCATCCCAAACAAATCTATGTAATGAAGAATATTTTCTTGAAAGAAGGGATAGCGAATTTTTCACTGATTTCCATTCCTTTGGATCGTCATTAACATATTCAGCCATTTTTTTGGCGTCGCTGATGCGTCCAGGACCTGCATTGTAAGCGGCAAGTGTGAATTTAACGCGATTTTCTTCACTTAATCCATCATTGCCGAATTGCTTATACAGTCTGGCCAGATAGAAAACCCCCCCACGGATATTTCCATGAGGATCGTCAAATGCTTCACTTTCTAGACCGAATTTTTCAGCAATTTCATCCTGCGTGGCAGGCATTATTTGCATGAATCCTTTTGCGCCTTTATGGCTTTCTGCAGCATTGTCAAATCGTGATTCGACTTTCATGACTGCCACAACCAGTCGCCAGTCTATCCCATATCGTTCAGAATAGTGGCGGATTGTTTTTCCATATTTATTCAGTATTGCTAAGGATTTTTGATCAAGTTTTGTTCTAACTTCATCCTGAATAAAGATCTTATCAGACTTTCCGGAGAACGAGCCATCAAAGCAACCGAAGATAACAATAGGCACGAACCAGAAGGTGTTGAATAGAATCTTTCTCATTATTCCCTCAGATTGTTGAGAAATCCCTTCATAAATCGGAAGGATTATCTGGAACTCCCAAGGGCAGGTACATTCCTCCCCCAAGGCACTACCAATGTACCCAAAAGTTTCTATACAAGGCAAATTAATTAATTCTAAAGTTTACGTAGAGGGGTGACGGTTCTTTAGGTATGAAAGGACAACGGAAATTGTCAGAATGGAGAGAATAATAGATAATGAAACAGCTGTATCTATCTTATAAAGATCCATTATAAGCATTTTTACTCCAACGTAGGCTAAAACAATGCCAACGCCATACTTTACATAGATGAATGAAGCATGGATTTCAGCCAGTACAAAATACATGGATCGTAGCCCAAGAACAGCCATTAAATTTGAAGTTAATACGATAAAAGTGTCTGTTGTGATAGCAAATATTGCAGGTATGGAATCGATCGCAAAAACCACGTCGGTCGTCTCAACGACCAAAAGACAGACAAATAATGGTGTTGCAAAAAGCAATCCGTTTTCTTTGACGAAGAATTGATGCCCGTGGTAATTATTATCCACCCGCATTATCTTTCGGATCAATCTAACCGCGATGTTCTTCTCCGGCTCAATTTTGGCGTCCTCACCCCACACTACACGATAGCCGGCATAGACCAGCATCACTCCGAAAATGTAAAGGATCCAATGGAACTGTTCTACCAGCGTCGCCCCTAAAACAATAAGAATCCCACGGAGAATAATAACGCCGATGATTCCGTAGTTTAGAACCCGGCGTTGGTCTTTCAGCTCTACGCCAAAAATTGTAAAGACAATAAGGAAGACAAATAGGTTATCGATTGAAAGAGATTTTTCAATGATATACCCGGTAAGGAATTCTAGTGCTTTTTGAGGACCGTGAGTAAAGTAAACTACTGCATTGAGTGCGAGTGAGAGAACAACCCAGAAGATGGTCCAGTAAATTGCTTTTCGTAAAGGCATTTAAGGCTAATTTTATTATATTTATAAGATAGTGAAACAACACTTCAATACCAATGAGAATTTATTACTATGACCGAAGGATATTTTCCCAAATACCTGCGTCAAAATATTTTTTTCTTGTTCCTTCTGCCTTTGCTCTTCAACTCGTGCGATCAGAAGCGGCCGGATCAATCTGCACTTCAGCAACAAACACAAATGAAAAAACAATACCCGGCATTTGACGGCGAAAAGGCGTTTTCCGCACTGAAAACGCAGACGGCTTTTGGACCGAGGAATCCGAATTCAGAGGGACATAAACAATGTCTGTACTATCTGGAGAAGGAATTACGGCAGTATGCAGATAATGTCACGCTTCAACAATTCTCTCATAAAGGGTATAACGAGACATTGTTCCTGACAAATGTCTTCGCCCAATTCAATCCGACGGCACAGCAGCGACTGTTATTGGTCGCTCATTGGGATACCCGTCCTCGTGCCGAAGAAGACGCAGATCCGGCAAAAAGAAATCTGCCGATCGTCGGCGCAAATGACGGCGCAAGCGGAGTAGCAGTCCTGCTCGAACTCGCCCGCATCATGAAGAGCACCCCACCGTCTATCGGTGTGGACATCTTGTTGACCGACGGTGAGGATTACGGCGATTCAAGGAATGACCGGAACAACGATCTGTATTTTCTCGGAGCAAAACATTTTGCAAATACAAAAAGCCCTTCCTACAATCCGCAGTTCGGCATACTACTGGACATGGTAGGAGACCGGGACTTGCAGATACCGCTCGAACAGAACTCGATGCAGTTCGCTCCGCAGTTGATGGACATCATCTGGTCAACGGCGGAAGAGGTTCTTGCAACACAATTCGTCCGCATTCCTGGTGAAGCGATCTCGGACGATCATCTGGCGTTGAATGAAGCAGGCATCCCGACAATTGACATTATCGATTTCCAATATCCGTACTGGCATACACATCAGGATACTCCAGATAAGTGCAGTCCGGAAAGTCTCGAAGCTGTCGGGAAGGTACTCTCTGCGGTGATCTACACAAAATTGGGAAAGTAAGATGAACGGCTCTTCGACACGATTTGCCTTCTATGAGATTGTACGAATCCTCGTTCCCGGCGCATACTTCATATTCCTTTCGTTTGCATTCACGGTCGGTTTTGGAATACCCGTAGTACCGTTCGCGTCGTGGGAATTCGGTCTTCCCTTCTTTGTGCTCGGGACGATCATTGCAGGTTTAAGTTTTTATTCACGTGAAACCCCGAAGAAAAGAAAAGCGTTTCAGGAGAATCAACCCAGTCTCTATATCCTTAACCGTTCCCGCGAAATTTCATCGGCGCATCCGTTGACGGATGATGAAGCCAGACAACTCTATTTCTACATCCTTAACCATCATCTCCCCGTCACCGTGCACGATAAGATCTTCTTCTTCGGCATGATCTACCATGTGATGATCAACATCCGCAGGACATCGTTTTGGTACGGACTTGCCGGCATTGTCGGAGTGATCATGCAGGTCGCAATGACACAATCACTTACCATTCCCGCTGCTGCAACGGTGTTGCTGGTCTGGTTCGTCTACGGCATGAATGTCCGGCATAACAAGGCGGATAGGAAAATGCAGGAAAACTACCAAGATCAGATCTTCTGGCTTGAAATGAATAAAGATACTGTCGATGCATTGATTTCCCAGCGCATTCAAAAATTATGAACGATATCTATCTTGACATACACCTTGCCGTCCCGCCGGATGAGCAGGTTCGTGAATTGCTCCCGGCAACTTTGGCCGACTACCCTTTTGAAGGATTCGTTGAGGACGACCGGGGACTCCATTGTTTCATCAAAAAAGAAGCATGGCATGAATCTATTGAAACAGTTATCAGGGAAATTGCCGATCTCTACCATCTCTCCTTCGTTGAACATCTCTCCACCACGGAAATCCAGCACAAAAATTGGAACGAAGAGTGGGAAAAATCCATTCAGCCAATCGACGTTTCCGATAAATTCATCATTACCCCATCCTGGCATGCAGTGAATGTTCCGGGTAAGACGGTGATCATCATCGATCCAAAAATGACCTTCGGCACCGGATATCATGAAACCACAAGACTCATGCTCCGCTTGATGGAAAAACATATATCACCGAAAACAACAGTCTTGGATGTCGGTACAGGGACAGGTATTCTCGCCATCGGCGCGGCAAAACTTGGGGCACAAAAGATTATCGGTGTGGATATTGATGAATGGTCACTGGAGAATGGCATCGAGAATGCCAAACGAAACAATGTCCACCAACAAATCGACATCCGAATCGGATCGCTAGAAACAGTCTCCGAACATGATTTTGATGTCATCCTTGCAAATATCATCCGCAATACCATTCTGGAATTGCTGGATGCCATGTGTTCAAAACTTGCACCTGCGGGTGTACTCCTTTTATCTGGATTGTTGCTGACCGACCGTCCGGTGATTGAGCAGGCATTACTGGATCGGAACTTCTCGGTTATTGCCGTCCTGCAAGAGAATGAGTGGATTGGAATGGCCGCCCAACGAGTATGAAGATCGCATCAATAGATATCGGTACAAACACCATTTTGTTGCTCATCGTCGAAGTGTCGGACGGAAAAATCACTTCCATCCTGCACGATGAACAGGTGATTGCCCGCCTCGGCAAAGGTGTTGATGCGGACAGAATGATCAATCGGGAAACGTTTGAGCGTGCTGGGGGATTCCTTCGTCAATATAAAGCGACATGCGATACATTCGGTGTGGAAAAAATCTGCGCCGTGGGGACCAGTGCATTGCGGGATGCCGCGAACAGGGATGAGTTCATAGCATATATTCAGAAGACGACCGGCATTACCATTGAAATCCTTACCGGTGATGACGAAGCACGATGGACGTATCGCGGCGGTATTTCAGAATTCCAAGGACGAGCAAACAGGTACTCCGTCATCGATATCGGCGGCGGCAGCACCGAGATCATCATCGGCAATGGATCGTCAATCATTTCCAAGGTCAGCATCGATCTCGGCAGCGTACGTTTAACGGAACGAATCCTGAAATCCTCTCCTCCAGAACACCAGGAATTGATCGAGGCGCATGACGTGATTAATTCCCATCTACATGGTGGTCATACGAAACAGATCGCTTCAACCTTTGCGGTCGGCGTCGCAGGAACACTCACGACACTGGCAGCTCTCCACCAACAGCTCCCTGCCTATGACCGGGAAAAAGTTAGCGGATATGAACTGGAATATGTTGATGTGTGCGCAATGTTCGGGTTAGTAAGGGATAAGACAGCATCACAAATTGCGGCACTCCCACAGATCTCCCCGGGACGCGAGGATATTATTGTTGCGGGGATTTTGATTCTGATGGGGTATATGGAATCATGCGGCCTGAAGACGATAACCGTCAGCGACCGGGGATTGCGGTATGGGATGGTTT
Source organism: Bacteroidota bacterium (assembly GCA_041665225.1). GTDB lineage: Bacteria > Bacteroidota > Ignavibacteria > UBA10030 > UBA8401 > UBA8401. The sequence continues at coordinate 3,205 of JBAYJG010000135.1, read as the reverse complement.
ACCGAGAAATTGACCGAATGAGTTAGAAGAACATTGCTTTTACAACTTCAATCTCTACCCGATTAAATTTATCATTCACCATTCCCGGAGAAATATTCTTGAATTCCTTTTCTGTTCCGGGATCGATGTAAGCATTCAATAACCATGTATGGCGAGCAACAACGGTTCGCGTTTCATCGATATAGACGAACCGGACCTCTATAGTATTGACCCGTTTGGATGAGTTGTTTCTGATCAATACCGTATGCAACGGCAATTTACCAAGCTGCAAAGCAAATTTCTGGTCAACAATAACGATATTTTCTTCTGAATCGTCGGCAACAGTACTGCTACTGCTGTTGCTGCTGATTTTGGAGTGCGCCGACTTCGCAATATCCTGTTTGCGGCGAAGAACGGTCTTGTACAGAGAACTCTCTTCAGGGATCTTATCGTAATAATATTCAGCGATCTCATACTCTCCTTTCGCCATGAATTCATCCCCTTTCCTGAGATTGGTGGACGCATTCTCTTCAGAATCTGTGCAGCCGAACAGCGCCAAACAGATGAGGATAAGTATTTTTTTCATGACGAACCTTTCTTCCTATGATCTTTGTGGCAGAGCCCGTACAATAGAACAAAATGTTTCCCCTGCTCTGGTAACTTCATCAATTGTTGTGAATTTTCCAAATGAAAAACGGATAGTTGCTTGCGTCGTTTTCATGTCACGTCCCATAGCCAGCAGCACATGCGACGGCTGGATACTACCGGAGGTGCAGGCAGATCCGCTGGAGACGGCGATCCCATTCAAGTCCATCTTTAATAACAGCGTCTCGCTTTCAACATCATACCGGGATGCATCCAGTGACACACTCAGGATATGCGGCAGCGTCGGACCGTTGTCGGAATTGAAGATTACCCCGTTCAGCGAAGATCGAATGATTTCCGCCAATGTTGCTTTACATTCTTGCGCAGTTTGGTACAGTTGCTCGCGATTTTTCTCTGCGAGTTCTATTGCCTTTGCAAATCCAGCAATCAGCGGAATGTTTTCCGTCCCCGCTCTGTTATTTCGTTCTTGGGCACCACCGTGCAGGATCGCATCAAGATCAGTTCCTTTTTTAATGTACAACGCCCCGATCCCTTTCGGTCCGTAGATTTTATGCGCGGATATGGCAAGGAGATCGACACCGAGATCCTTTACCCCTACCGGTATTTTTCCTATAGTCTGAACAGTATCCGAATGAAAACAGATGCCGTGCTGCACAGACATTCTTGCAATCTCTTCGATTGGTTGAATGGCTCCTGTTTCATTATTTGCGTGCATGACCGAGACAAGGAAAGTCTTTTCTGTCAATAGTCCCTCGACAACTTCCGGCTTCACATATCCCTTCGCATCAACAGGGATCACGGAGATTGTACATCCCAAACCACGAAGGTATTCTGCACAATCCAGTACCGCGTGATGTTCGATCGCTGAAACAAGAAGATGATTTTTCCCGCTTGTTCTTCGATGAAGGAATGCACTGCCAAGAAGTGCATGGTTATCCGATTCCGTCCCGCCGGACGTGAAAAAGATTTCCGCCGGTTCAGCCCCGATAATGTTGGCGATCTTCTCCCTGCTCTCCTCCAGAACCACTTTCGCGGAACGCCCGAACGAATGCACGGAAGAAGCGTTCCCGTAAGTCGTTGTCATATGCTGGTTGATCACCTCCAGCACATCCACATCCACCGGCGTTGTCGCGCTGTAATCGAGATACACATGTTGATCGTTTCGATTCATAGGAAAAATATATTGCAAAAACTAAGAAGATGCAAAAAACAAAAAAGGTGAAGCAACGGCGCTTCACCTTGTACACTGGTAAGACGGTTTATTGCTTTACTTTTCCTGACGTTCTTTCTGCACTTCCCGTGCCGCTTTACGGAGGTCTTTCATGAAATCCCGTTCAAAAACAATAAATTCGGCGATTTGTTTGTTGGTGAAGATTTCTTTCAGCTCCTCAAGGAATTTTTTTCGCGCTTCCGAGGTCTTCTTTTCCACATCGAAGAAATCGTTGAACGATTTCTGCAGATCTCCGTCGTTCGCATTTGACCGTACCTGTTCGTCAAGTTTATCGATCAATACCGACCGTTCCGATTCCAATTCCCGCATGCGTTCGCGATGTTTATTGTAGCGGGTGACAAGTTTCAATCCTGTTTCATCGTCCAGATTCAATGCTTCCACCATACGGATCTTTTTATACCGGTCCAGCCGTTCCATCTGATGCTGAAAACGTTCGCCCATCGGACCCGGAGGCTGTGCGTAAACAAGGGCTCCCATCATAATACAACACAACAATGAAATCATCGATTTGTTCATAGCATCTCCTATTCAATAGAACCGTTCTCTAAATTTTTCATCACCTGTTCCAGCCCCTGCTCTCCCAGAAGCGCGGTAAGTTCGGATTCCGATTGGGTCTGCGAAAGATCAATACCGAACGCTTCCATGTTCAGCGATGTGTCGAGCAGATTTTCCGACTCAACAGTAGGGAACGCTGCGACACTGCCGACAACGTCCGCAATCTCTTCCTGTGTGCAATCACTCATCATCGCATAGATCGGCGATTGCAACGATCCAGGATTGAAGGATTGGTACGCGATGAATAATACAGTCACGACGCCAACGGCAACGAGCGGCCGGAGCACCGACTCAACAAATCGTGGGATCGACCAGCCGGAGAATTCCCTCCCATTATCGATCCGCTGACGGATCCGGGGAAGAAACGTTGAGAAATAATGTTCCGGTACATCATCCTGCAATGAATCCTGAAGTCCCACGAATGCGGAACGGATGATCTCCAATTCTTCCTGCAAATCGGGCGATTGTGCGAGCAATCGGTCTGCTTCTTCGCGCTGTTCGGCAGTCAGCACTCCCTCTGCATAGTCGATCAGTAATTCATGGCGTAGATTACTGTTCATGTTTCAAATGTTCTCCGATTTTCTTTACTGCGTGAAAATAATTTGCTTTTAAGCCTCCAACACTCGTTTTCAGAATCTTAGCGATCTCATCGTACGGAAGTTCCTCGTAGTACCGTAGCAAGAATACCTTTTTCTGTTTGTCTGGAAGGCGTTCGATTGCCTCTTGAATCTGTTTCGTCCGTTCCTTTTTTTCCAGCAGCTCCAGCGGCTGAGCTTCGTGCGATTCGTACTTATGAATCCCTTCATCTATTGAAAATGTCTTGCGAATTTTCTT
>JBAYJG010000134.1:0-8567 GCA_041665225.1 Bacteroidota bacterium | reverse complement strand
GGAATAACCATCCAAATGCCCGAACGATGTCTGGAAATGCGTTCCTTCCACATATTTATACGGTGTATAGCGCTCCCGCAATTCTTTGGACAATGTGTTTGTATCGACGTCATCCGGTTTTCTGTCATAACAGGAAAGAGAGAGTTTTGCATAAAACATTTGCTGACGGACAAACAATCCTTTACCGAATTCATCGGCCCGCTTCATCTGTTTCACCAGATCGGCTGGAATAGGTTCATCTGTTTGAAAGTGTTTAGCAAACGTCTGAAGAGTGGAAACATCCCACGCCCATTCTTCTAGCAGCTGGGAAGGGACTTCGACAAAATCCCATTCACACGAAATGCCGGAAAGCCCCATCCATTGCTGACGTCCCGCAAAGAGGTGATGGAGCAAATGGCCGAATTCATGGAAGAATGTTTCGACATCATTGTGTTCCATTAATCCCGGATCGCCTTCAACTCCGCCCGGAAAATTACAAATGAGCGCCGCTTCCGGAATCTGTTTTCCCGCAACACCGTTGCAGATACCGAATTGTGCAGCATGATTGTATTTATTCTCCCGCGGATGCATGTCCAGATAGAAACGTCCAGCCAACGCTCCGTCCTCGAACATTTCAAAACACTCAACGGACGGGTGCCAGACGGGAACGGCATCATTCTTTTTGAATTCCACATCAAACAGTCTGCTCATGGCATCCAGGATTCCCTGTTTCACTTTTTTGTATTGGAAATAGGGACGAACCTTCTGAGCGTCGAAACTGTATTCGCTTCTCTTCAGCAATTCCGAATAATAGCCCGCTTCCCATGGATCGATCGCTGTTGCGGAGGGAACATCGTTTTGTTTTCGTGCCAACAGCTGCTGGTAATCGATTTTAGACTTCTGAAGTGAAGCATCGGCAATGTGTTCGATAAAATCGGAAGCGTTCTTTTCGCTTTTCACCATTTTATCCGCAGTGACGCACGCAGCAAACGTTTCGAATCCCAACAACTGCGCAAGTTCATGTCGCTTGGCGATCAACCGATCCAACACTTCCATATTTTTTGGAAATGCACGATTATTAAACTCCATGTACATCCGTTTACGCAAACTGTCGCTTTTCGCATACGTCAGGACCGGAACCGCATCGGGGTATTCGGTGGTAAGAATAATCTCACCGTTTTCATTTGGTTTGTGGCGGTCGATGTAATCCTGCGGCAGACCATCGAGTTCGGCGGCATTGTTTACAGGAACACTCCGTTTATCTTCGCGGATGTTTCGGGAAAATTCCTGGCTGATCAACACTAATTCTTCGCGGACTTCTTTTATCTTCGCACGGGTCTGTTCATCCTTATCCACACCCGCAAGACGGAAATCGCGAAGTGTTTTGTTGACAAAGAACTTTGTTTGTTCATCCGAACCGCTCAAGTCGATGGCAACAAGCGCATCATACAGCGCTCTGTTCAGGGAAAGTTCTGCGCCGAACGCAGAGATCTTCTGACTGAATTGTTCCGACGTTGTGCGCACCTGTTCATCCGGATGGACGTTCTCCATCAGATTCGCTTGCGAACCGATCGCATCAAGTTCAGTAAGGATTGCATCGTATAATGCAAGCGTGTTCTCTATCGTCCGTTTGCCGGTTACGGACAATAACGTGTCGAGCGACTGTTTTGCATTCGCTAATCGTGCATCCAGAATTGTTGAAAGATTGTTTGATGAAGTAATGCCGGTATAAAATGGTTTTCCGTTTGTCATAACACCTTGACGTTCATTCCGAATAATGTGAAAGAAAAACCCCTCTTACGGCTCTTCTGCCGGTAAGCGGGGTACATGTAATATGCGGAAAAAAATGGATGGGAAAAAGAGATCCACGACTGGAGTAGTGTCTTAGTTAACTATTATACATTAACGAGTATAGTCATCCCCAGTAAGTCCCGATGATTTTTATCGGGATGCGCCGAAGGATCCATGGCTCAAAGTGAGACAATGCCACAGCCGTAGTGCAGGCCATATCGGATCAACTATAGCTTTTCGATGAGGAACCGAAGCAGTTTCAATTTCCATTCAGAGTACGGAGGGACCTTCAAGAACCAGAACTCCAGCCAGGTTGGTTTTTCCATGATCGCTTTGTAATGCGAAAATGTTTTGAAACCATCGAATCCGTGATACGCACCAATGCCGCTCGCTCCGACACCGCCAAGAGGCAGATGGTCATTGACGAAATACATCACGGCGTCATTTTGCGAACCGCCGCCGAAGGAAAGTTCATTGAACAATTTATCTTTTTCTCCATTATTTGAGCCAAAAACGTATAATGACAACGGTTTTGGATACTCCTTCACACGCTGGATGGATGCATTCAAATCATCGTATCGTATCACCGGAAGCAGCGGACCAAAAATCTCTTCCTGCATAACAGGATCATCAAATGTCACATTGTGCATGATAGTGGGGGAGATGAAACGGTTTTTCTTGTCAACTGTTCCGCCGTAAAACACTTTTAGCGGATCGATCATTGCTGCGATCCTGTCGACATGCTTGTCGTCCACAATAGCCATATAGTTTTCGGAAACTGTTTTCGTTGGATAGTGTTTTTCTAAAACAGTTTTCATTTCGGAAAGTAATTGCTGTTCAACAGATGAGTGAACGAGTATATAGTCAATGGCAACGCATGTTTGTCCTGCGTTAAGCAGTTTTCCCCACACAATCCTTTTTGCGCATGTCGGAATATCACAGTCCGGAAGAACAAAGGCGGGATTTTTCCCGCCGAGTTCCAGCGTGACGGGAGTGAGGTGTTTTGCGGCTGCTTCGTAAACTATTTTCCCGATCTTCGTGCCGCCGGTGAAAAAGATATAATCGAATTTTTCGGCGAGGATCTCTTTTGCAATATCAGCGCCCCCTTCTACGGCAACACAATATTCTGCCGGAAATGTTTCGTTGATGATCTTCGTCATGGCTGCCGATGTTCGAGGTGCAACTTCGCTCGGCTTGACGATTGCTGTGTTTCCAGCAGCAAGGGAATCGATCAACGGAATCAGCGTCAACTGATACGGATAATTCCATGCGCCTGCAATGTAGGTGACGCCGTATGGTTCGGGAAGCAGATAACTTCTGGCGGGAAAGTTGACAAGGTTCGTCCGTACACGCTGTTTCCTGTTCCACTTCCTGATATTGTGTATCATGAACGAGAGCTCGCGGTAGACCAGTGAAATTTCCGATGTGAAAGTATCATACCGCGATTTTTTCAGATCAGCATAGATCGCATCGAACAACAGTGTTTCGTTTGCTTTCAACGCCTGTTCAAATTTCTGTAATTGATGGATTCTGTAGTCGATGCGTCGGGTTGTTCCCGTTTGGGAAAATGCCCGTTGTGTAGAGATCATTCCTTGTATGGATGTCATATTTACTTCCTGCCCGTAAAGTGATCCATTGTGTGATATATTTTCAGCCATTCGCCGACGATCAGATCGAACCATCGGGTGGGAAGAATCCCCTTAAACAGTTGCAGCGTATACACAATCAACGGCATGCGGATATGCAGTTTATTTTTCTCAATACCGCGGATAATTTTTCGTACGGTTGGTTCCGGTGTATTAATGGGAACGAAAATAGAAGATGTAACACCGTCAAACATTCCTGTTGAGATATAATATGGTGTTACGCATGTTACTTTCACATTGGTGTTGAGCCGTTCCATTTCTAATCGGAGAGAATCCGACCAACCGATCACCGCCCATTTGCTGGCGGCATAGATGGACATTCTCGGATTGCCGACCATTCCGCCGGCCGAAGAGATGTTCACAACATGTCCGCTCCGGCGTTGCAGCATGGATGGAAGAAATTCGAGCGTTATATGCATCAACGCATCGGCATTGATTGACATAGTCCGGTCGATGTCTGTATGACTGTGTTCGTGGAAGTATTTTCCGACAACAATTCCGGCGTTATTGATCAGAATATCAACGGGACCGGAATCAGTCAAGACATTTTGCGCAGTTGTCCGCACCTGTTCCAAGTTCGAGACATCAACTGAATATCCTTTAACATTCTTCAACCGAGTAGAAAACTCTTTCACCGTTTCTGCCAGTTGTTGCTGATTGATGTCCCACAGTATCAGCGTTGAACATCCCTTGTCAATTGCCATCGATCCCATCAGCTTGCCGATGCCCGAGGCGCCGCCGGTGATGAGAACTGTTGAATTTTTAAAACTGCTCATAGTAAATCCCCCTTGAGAGAATTATGCCGAATATAGCACGAAGAAGTCAGGAAAGCAGTAGAGCGGTCAGAACATTTTTTGGATCTCTTCTGCAAGTCGATCAGCAGCGGAGGGGTAAAATCGAAACCAGAGTTCCGGTTCGATCAGTTCCAGTTCGGAAACAGCCGGATTTCCGTTTTCATCCTGCAGCAGATCCACGCGTGCATATACGGGCATTGGTGTGCATGCGGCAACGGTTGTTTCAGCGAAATCAATCTCTACCTGTGTGGGAGAATAAGCATGGACAGTTCCGCCGTAATCATCCTGCACTCGAAAATCACCTGGTTTTGTTTTCTTCAGCACCGCATGGGTATATTTTCCTCCGATCACCATCAGCGTGACCTCGCCATGGGTCATAACACTGTGAAGAAATGGCTGCAGCATCATTGCTTCTTCGGAGATCAATTGCTGAAAGATCTTCTCATGTTCTGCGCGGTTGTTTGGATTCAACCGGTATGTGTGCCTCGCACCGGCGGACATGACCGGTTTCAGGATGGAATCTGCGAACTTCCATTCTTTGTGGAGCAACTCAAGTGAAGTGTGTGTGCCCTTCTCTATATAAACTGTTTTTGGAATGTTGATGCCTCGCCGCTGAAGATCGTGAAGATAGTGTTTGTCCAGATTCCAAAGGATCGTTTTGAGAGGATTAATCAGTGTAGTTTGCGTTGAAACCGTATTGAGGAATTTCTGAAATTCTTCGTAGCGCTGCGTATAATCCCACACTGCCCGAAAGAGTACGGCTGTTGTGTCGGACCAGTCAAATCGTTTATTAGTCCAATCAATACGATGGACACGGAAACCGTTTTGTTCCAACGCAGTTTGGATTAATTTATCCTCCTGAAGAATCTGGGACACATACCAATCAGGTTGGAGCGGATTCAGATATTGTTCAGCGGTAAGTATTGTTATGTCATAATTCATCGGTTTTTAATGAGTATACAGAAATATTGAAAATAAAGTGTAATCCTTTGCCATTTCCGATTTTCTTTTCTACTTTGAGCGAGTTGTATAAGAAATTGACGACCCTATGTCAGCAATCACCGCACATACTCTTTCCAAAACCTATCGGCAGTTGTTCAAACCGCCGGTCGAAGCGTTGCGAAATGTTTCCTTCACGGTGGAAGAAGGTGAAGTTGTCGGACTGATCGGTCCGAACGGCGCAGGAAAATCAACGCTGATGCGGCTGCTTCTGGGATTTCTTCCATCTGATTCCGGTGAAGTGAAACTGTTTGGAGAACATCCGGAATCATTCGCTTCCCGATCGAAGATCGGGTATCAGGCGGATACCCAATACCGTGCAAAGAATGTTTCGGTAAAATCTTTTCTTCATCTGCACGCTGATCTTATCGGCATCAATAATCCCGGCGAACATATTCTTCAGCTGCTGCATGCGTTTGAATTGCATGATGCCTACAAACGCTCACTCTCGTCTCTTTCCAAGGGGATGCGTCAAAAACTGGAACTGGTCCTGGCATTTCTCGGTACACCGAAGCTTGTTTTTTTGGATGAACCGACGGCAGCGCTCGATCCCCCATCGGTGTTTGTACTGCGGGATTATCTGGCAGAACAGAAAAAAACCGGAATGACCGTGCTGTTCGGTTCTCATCATCTGACGGAAGTGGAATCGGTTTGCGACAGGATCATCTTCATCAATGATGGAACAGTGATCGACGATTCGCTGTTAAAGGATATCGGTCCCGGACACTTGGAACAGTTGTTCAGGAACAATCTGAACAAGAAGGGGAATGGTGCATGAAAACATATTTCATTCTCTGGAAAGCGGAGTTCAAACGATTCTGGACAATTGGCATGATCATCTTCGCCATGACGATGATCGGTCTAGGCTTGATCCCCTCTGTTGTCATGATGCAATCCGGCATGGTAAAGAAACTTTCCGCACTTGTGGCGTCAGCGGATCAGTTCGTTTCATTTTTCACATTTCTTGTCTTCTCGGCAGGGATCGTCGGGGCGGATATCAAAAACGGATGGGTGAGAACGCTGCTCATACGGTCGATTACTCGGCAGCAGTATATCACCACAAAGATGGCGGTGGTATTTACTGCGCAGATGACAGTGTATGTACTCACGGTGGCGATCGCGCTGCTCATTGTTTCATTTGACCCCACGGTGACAATAATGTTCGATCTCTCCGCGGCAATGGTCGCGATCGTGCTGAAGTGTGCGCACGTGTTCCTGATGATCGTCCTTTCGGCGTTCATTTCCTGCGGCGTGCAGGGAGCGTTCAATTCATTGTTTGTGTACGGATGGATGACCCTTTCCCAGGCAATGGACTTTATCGTCATGCGAAAGTATTGGGATGTACACTGGGCGGTAGTGCTGAAGGATTACATCTTTCCCACAGGGTTTGAGGATGCGCAGCATGCTCTGGCGGCAAATATGGCGTTCCCCCTGACGGAATTGTTGTGGGGATTTGCTGCATTGTTCATATTTTTTGCGGCAGCATTGTATGCAATGAATAACGTGGTTGTTGATACCGGATCGGAATAGGATATGAACCAGCGCCGTTACAACGAGATTAAAATTTTTGCCGTGATCGGTGCACTTTGTACGATTGCTGCCGCTGTCATGGAATACGTCCCTTCTTCCGCCACCGTGCAATGGCAACCGTACGCAACGGCATTCCAGACAGCAGCCCGGGAAAATAAAAAAGTGTACGTGGATGTGTATGCAGAATGGTGCGGTCCGTGCAAACTGATGGACCGCACAACATTTGCAAATGATACGGTCATGGCAATGCTGCAGAACGATGTGATCGCTGTGCGGGTGAATATCGACGATGAAAAAATTGGTGCAGAAGTAAAAAAGAAATTCAACATTCAGGCCATGCCTACCTCACTTCTGCTGATGCCGGACCAAATGGAGATCAAACGGAACGTTGGGTATATGGATGGAACGCAATTCATCGATTGGATCGCTGATACGGCTGTTTCCGAATTCTCGCGTTGGGACGATTTTCCCGGTGCAGCTACCCGTGCTGCGGCGGAACACAAAAAGATCTTCATCGTCGCGTTGCAAGACTCTCTTAAAGTTTATGAGCTTGACCGGGCATTTCGGAAACCGGCGGTGAAACGGTTGATCAGGGATAAATGCATTCCGACCCTGCTTCTCAATAATAATACCGGACATCAGAAGTTCATTCGTCAATATGTTCTGCTGCCGTCCATCGATTTTATTGGTTACCTGTATGTCTTTTCTCCTGCAATGGAATTGTTGCAAGCGGTCCCGCTTCGGAATTATGACGGCCTCCGTCTGCAGGAGATGGTACAACAGATTATTGCTGACGCGGAGAAGCCGGCGTAGAAAACACTTTTTCTTTTACCGATTCCTCTGTACCTTGTTCTACCCGTGCTAACGAGTTCATCACGACCCGTCGGCAGGGGTAAGTCTGTTTTAAATGAAACGATGATGACGCTATGGCTGTAGATTGTAATAAAAAAATATTCGAATCAGAACAGTTTCAGCGACTGAACGCCCTGAACGTATCGGCGGAAGATCCAGCTGTACTGCACGGTATCGCAGGATCGCTGTGGGCGTTCGTCGCCGTATCCCTGTTCCGACAGGCGAACGGACAGGTGCTGGTGGTGGTGGACGAAGAAGAACGAGCGGAAAAACTTCGCGATGATTGCGCAGCCATCGTTGGTGATGCATATGTGAAATTATATGCTGTCGAACCGCATCACGCTTCTCAGGCGATGGATATGTCTGCACCGCTTTCACAGATCGAGACTTTAAAAGCACTGCAGGCAAATACGGCAGCGATCTATATCACCCACGCTGCTGCGTTAGGATTCGCAGTTCCGGAACGGCAGGAGTTCTCCCGGTCCGTGATCGAACTCTCCGTCAAGTCGGACAAGAATTTCGAACAATTGCTCGCAACACTTGCAGAGCAGGGATTCGAACGGAAACAATTCGTCGAAAGCTACGGTGATTTTGCTGTCCGCGGCGGTATTCTCGATATTTTTCCGTTCATCGGTGAACATCCTGTCCGCATTGAGTTCTGGGGAGATACGATCGAATCGATCCGCGAGTTTGAAATTCTCTCGCAACGGTCCATTCGCGATCTGCAGTCCGTGAGTATTATTCCTGATGTGTTGCGGGGAAACGGCGGAGGGGAATCTTCCGCTGCACCGAAACGCACCGAATCGCTCCTTTCGTATTTTGCGCCCGGCATGTCGATATTCGTAGAGGAAAGCGCATTGCTGAAAAAGGAATTCGACGAACTTGAATCCGAAGGGATCGCGGTCGATTTTTCCTTTGAGGAAGTGCAGAATAAGATCGGACAATTTCCCCGGTGGATCCATTCCCCGTTTCAATC
>JBAYJG010000133.1:0-8598 GCA_041665225.1 Bacteroidota bacterium | reverse complement strand
ATTGTTGGTTAGTTCGCTTCGGGATGAACGCGACCGCCTTCATACCAACAATGTGCGGGTACAAACAATCGGTGATTTTGGTTCGTTACCCCAGGACGCGCAGGACGAATTTCTGGATGCGATCGAACTGACAAAGAACAATACCGGATTGACCCTGGTACTGGCATTGAGCTATAGCGGACGATGGGACATCACCGGCGGCGTGAAACGGATCGCAGAACTTGTGAAGGAAGGGAAACTTGCTCCGGAATCGATCACCGAAGAGACCATAACAAAACATTTGGCGACAAAGAACATCCCGGATCCGGATCTTCTCATCCGCACCAGCGGTGAACTCCGCATCAGTAATTTTCTGTTATGGCAGCTTGCGTATTCTGAAATGTATGTGACGGATATCCTGTGGCCCGACTTTCGCCGGAACGAATTATATTGTGCCATTGAGTCTTATCAGTCCCGCGAACGCCGGTTTGGCAAGGTCAGCGAACAGATCAAATCCCCATCCAAATCTTCTTCCAATAGCTACGTGCGCCGATTGTTAAAAAGTGTTTCAGGAATCTAATCGAATTACAATGACCATACGACAAATAGGTATCGCGCTTCTCTGCGTCAGCGGAATGTTGTTAGCACAACAGGGAATGCAGCCAAAGCAGTATAAGATCCTCGGCATTAGTGTTGCAGGAAATAAATTATCCGAACCGGCGGCGATTATCGGGAATTCTGGATTGAAAATCGGCGATGAGATCACAGTCCCCGGTGAGCAGACGCGGAATGCGATCCTCCGGCTCTGGAACCTGAAGATCTTTGCCAATGTCGACATCCAGGCGGAAAACTTCGTCGAGAACGGTGTATATCTGTTGATCGTTGTGGAGGAATTTCCACGTCTTGAAAAAGTGGAATATTCCGGTAATGACGAATTGGATGCAGACGACCTCGATAAGAAGATCAATATGACCAAAGGACAGATCATTTCTCCGCAGGAGGTCAGCAGGATCACGAAAGTCATCAAGAAAGCGTACGAGGAAGAGGGATATTTGCAGGCGCAGATTTCCTCCGAACTGATTGATGCGCCCGATGCAGCTTCCAAAGGAAGGAAGATTCTGAAGTATACTGTAGATGAAGGGTATGATGCACGTGTACGGGAAATTCAATTTTTCGGCAATACGCATTTTGACGACAGCGACCTGGAAAGTGAATTGCCCGATGTGAATACTACATCATGGTGGAAATTCTGGCGATCAGGGAAACTGGAACGGAAAAAATACGATGAAGCAAAGAAGAAGCTGATCGAATTTTACAAGAAGAGCGGTTTCCGCGATGCTGAACTGGTTTCCGATTCAGTCACTTTTAGCGAGGATAAGGAAAACATCATCCTGAAACTGGTAGTCTTCGAAGGTCCGCAATATAAGATCCGCAATATTACCTGGGAAGGAAATACTGTTTTCCCGACCGATGCGCTGCAGCAGCGTTTGGGTTTCCAGTCCGGTGAAGTGTACAATATGGAGAAGTTCGAACAGAATCTCCGCGGTAATCAAGAACAGACCGATGTTGCCTCCATGTATCTGGACAATGGGTACCTGACCGTACAGATTGAGCCGGAAGAACTGAAAGTCGGCGAGGATCAAATTGATATCGCTATTCGTGTCCGCGAACGGAACCAATTCAAGATCGCAGGGGTGGAAATTCGGGGGAATACAAAGACGCAGGAACGGGTAATCCGCCGGGAACTGTACGTTCGTCCGGGAGATTATTTCAGCCGGTCCAACATCATCCGGAGTATCCGACAGCTTTCCGTCCTGAACTATTTCAACCCTGAAAAGATTAAACCCGACACAAAGTTTGTGGATGACAAAAATGTTGATGTTGTACTGGATGTAGAGGAAAAATCGAGTGATACCTTCAACGCGTCTGTTGGGTACAGCGGTGCATTCGGTGCGACAGGCGCTCTTGGACTAACCTTTAACAATTTCGATATCACCCAACCATTTTCCGGCGGCGGTGGGCAGGTGCTTAATTTCGACTGGCAGTTCGGCGAAGGTTCACGGTACAGGACCTTTTCCGTGTCGTTCCGCGAACCGTGGGTGTATGATACACCAACGTCATTCGGTTTCAGTCTGTATGATACCAAACAGGATTACTATTATTCGATCCATCAGCAGGGAGGAACCATCAGTCTCGGCCGTCGATTCAAATTTCCGGATGACTACTTCAGTGCAACCTGGACTTTCCGTTTCCAGAAGCTCGATGTGAGCAACGTCGGTTCTTCCTATTATTATCAAGAAGGAAAGACCAGTCAGTTGAGCATTTCGCAAGTGATTCAGCGAAATAGTGTCAACAGTCCTTTATTCCCGACGCAGGGAAGCAATATATCTCTCTCAACTGAAATCGCAGGAGCGCCGCTGTTGCCGGGAACTGCGCAGTATAATAAGCATCTCTTTTCAGTGGATTGGTACATGCCCGTCTTCAACAGTTCGCGTGTTGCCTTTTATTTCGGATCGCAATACGGAGCGATTTTCCCATACAAGAAAAATTCGTACGTTCCGTACATAGAAACGTTCTACATGGGAGGGACAGGGCTGGGACAGATCGCCACGACTCCGTTGCGTGGGTATGAGGATCGCAGCATAGGACCGGTGAATGTGAACGGGCAATATATCCCCGCGCATGCAATGGCAAAGTATACAGCAGAATTGCGATTTAATGTTGCACTTAACCCAATTCCCATTTACTTTCTAGCGTTTGCCGAAGCTGGCAACACGTGGGAAAATCTTGCAAAATCGGAAATGTTCGATCTCAAGCGTTCTGCAGGCCTCGGAGCTCGTTTGCTCATTAATCCTATCGGTCTGCTGGGATTCGATTACGGTTACGGGTATGACAATGTCACTGCAGGCATCAAAAGTCCCGCAGGATGGAAATTTCACTTCCAGTTTGGGCGCGGATTTTAATATGGCGTAAATATTTTTTCAATAAGTCATTTATATCAATCAAAAGAGGTTAACGTGAAAAAGTTATTTTTTGTTCTTCTTGTTTGTTCCATAGCAGCCATCGCCCAGCAGCAGCCGTCGTTGAAGATTGGCTACGTCAATTCTGAAACGATCATCAAAGAATTACCGGAAGCGAAAGACTCACAGGCAAAATTGGAAGCAATCTTGAAAGGTTGGCAGGATGAGATCGAAAAACGCGGTCAGGCATTACAGTCAAAATATGAAGAGTATCAAAAACAGGCAAACATGCTGAATGAATCAACCAAACAGGCAAAACAAAAAGAACTGGTTGATGATGAACAGAAATTGAACCAGTACCGTCAGGAAAAACAGCAGGAACTTGCCGTGCAGCGCGATAAGATCATGAAGCCGATTCAGGAAAAAGTGTTTAAAGCGATCGAAAAGGTTGCGAAGGAACAAAAATTGTCGTTTGTGCTGGATCGCGCAACGGAAGTGCCGGTATTGTATGCCGATCCGCAATATGACTACACATACAAAGTGTTGGACATGTTGAAACGCGGAGCGAAATAATTATCGTTGCAGGGTGCTTTTCGGATGACGGCTTGCGTGAACTGGTGATGCCGAACCCGGCCTAATTCATAAGAGGATTCGTATGAAGAAAACAATGTTCATTCTCGGTTTGCTGGCTGTTGTTGTGTTCCCATCTTCGGCGCAGACAAAAATAGCGTATATCAATTCTGCCACCATCATGGAACAACTGCCGGAAGCGCAGGATGCCCAAAAACAGTTGGATGCTTTCGCTGTACAATGGCAAAATGATCTTAATGAAATGGCGGCTGACTTGCAGCGGAAAATGGAGGATTATGATAAGCGAAAGCTGATCATGTCCGACAAACGCCGCGCGGAAGTGGAGAAGGAACTGCAGGAGATGGACAAGAAGATCGTCGATTTCCGCAATCAGAAGTTCGGTACCAGCGGCGAGATGTTCACCAAACAAAATGAGATGATGAAACCGATCCAGGAAAAGATCTTCAAGGCGGTAAAGGATGTTGCCGACGAGGAATCGTACGACTATGTGGTAGATCGGAGCAGTTCGACAATGCTCTTGTATGCCAATGCAAAACACGATTTGACCCAAAAGGTGCTCGAAAAATTACTTCAAAAATAATCAAACGAGTCCTGAGTAATCAGGGCTCGTTTTTGTTTCCATGATCACAGTACAAAACATAGCGGCACTGTTGGATGGCGAAGTGATCGGTGACGGTTCGATCAGTATTACCGGCGTTGCAAAGATCGAAGAGGCCGGCAGCGGCATGCTGGCATTTATCGCCAATCCGAAGTACGAGAAATATGCCGAGATGACTACTGCATCATGTGTTCTTGTCAGCCGCAGTTTTGATCCTTCGAAATACACTAAACTCCCGCCATCGCTCATAAAGCTCGATGATCCCTATTCTTCGTTCGTGATTGCCATTGAAAAATTTGCGCCGAAGAAAATTGATGTTGCGAAAGGGATCCATCCGACCGCCGTTGTTGCGTCAACTGCACATCTTGGAAGAGAGTGTTCGGTCGGCGCATATGTCGTGATTGGGGAGAATGCAGTCATCGGGGACAATGTGACGATCCATCCTCATGTCGTGATTGCACGCAATGTTGCAATTGGGAATGATTGTCTTTTCTATCCCCATGTGACGGTGCGGGAAGAATGCATGATCGGAAATAGAGTCATCATCCAACCGGGAGCGGTAATCGGCGGTGATGGATTCGGTTTTGCTCCGAAAAAAAATGGTGCTTATCAAAAGATTCCCCAATTAGGGATTGTTGTATTGGAAGACGATGTGGAAATTCAGGCGAATACCTGCATCGATCGTGCGACACTTGGTGAAACACGGATCAAACGCGGTACAAAGCTCGACAACCTCGTCCAGATCGCCCATAATGTCGTCGTTGGCGAAGATACTGTTATCGCCGGTTCTTCCGGTGTTGCCGGCAGCACGAAAATTGGAAACAGGAATATGATCGGTGGCGCTGTGGCGATTACCGGCCACGTCTTTACAGCGGATGATGTGAAAGTTGGCGGTGGATCGACAGCATCACGGGCATTGGATCATGCAGGAATGACCTACGCCGGCTACCCGGCGAAGGAAGTAGGAAAGTGGAGAAAAATTGAAGCGGCGTCCCGGTCACTGCCTGAACTCTTGATGGAAATGCGGGAATTGCAGCAAAAGATCAAAACACTAGAATCAGAAATTGCAAAATTGAAAAAATGAATATGGCAGCCGGTGCGACGCTGCTGATAGAATGATGGAGGTTCGATGTTAGTTCAACAACGTACGATTAAAAAACCTGTATCGCTTTCCGGAGTCGGATTGCATACCGGAACACAGTGCACAATGACGTTTCGTCCCGCCCCGGAAAATTACGGAATCCGGTTTCGCCGTGTAGATATCGGCGGTTCGCCGGAGATCCCGGCGGATGTGGATCATGTCGTTGATGTGGCGCGAGGGACGACGCTCGGCATTGGAGATGTCCGCGTGCATACAACGGAACACGTACTTGCTGCAGTCGTCGGCTTGTTGATCGATAACATCATCATCGACTTAGACGGTGTTGAACCACCGGTCGGCGACGGAAGCGCCAAACCATACGCTGATGTACTGCACGAGGCTGGTTTTGAAATGCAGGATGCGCCGAAAGATTACCTTGTCATCGATCAAATGGTCGAATACAAGGATGAGAAACGCGGCGTTCATATCGTTGCTCTGCCGACGGATGATTTCCGGATGACCGTCATGGTCGATTACAATAACCCTGCGTTGGGCAGTCAGCACACAGGGTTGTTCAATCTGGAACAGGAATTCATTCCCGAATTTTCCATGTGCCGCACCTTCTGTTTCCTTCATGAAGTGGAACAACTACGGGAAGCGGGACTGATAAAAGGCGGAACACTGGATAATGCAATCGTTATCGCTGACCAAGATTTACCGGACGAGGAATTGCGGCGCGTTGCGGACAAACTTGGGATAAAAGAATCAATCTTTCTTGGCGGACATGGACAGCCGATTAACAATAAAGCACTTCGCTTTAAAAATGAACCTGCACGCCATAAACTGTTGGATATGCTCGGTGATCTTGCATTGATCGGCGTACCGTTAAAAGGACATATCCTTGCAGCGCGTCCCGGACACGCTGCGAATGTCGAGTTCGCCAAAGTTGTACGGAAACTGTATCAACAGAAAAAAATTGTTAAAAAGTACCAGCATGAGAAGAAACATGGCGTCGTGTTCGATGTCAATGCCCTGCAACGGATTCTTCCGCACCGGTATCCGTTCTTGCTCGTCGACAAGATCGTCGAGTTCCAGTTGAACGAGCGGTGCGTCGGCGTGAAAAGTGTTTCGATGAACGAGCAGTTCTTCCAGGGACATTTTCCGGGAGCACCGGTGATGCCCGGCGTGCTGATCATCGAAGGAATGGCGCAAACAGGCGGGATTCTGCTGCTGGACGGTTCGGATACCAACGACCGGTTGGTGCTGTTCATGGGGATCAATAATGCTAAGTTCAGACGCCAGGTTGTGCCGGGGGACCAGCTGGTGTATGAACTCACAATGGTCAACCGGCGAAGCAAGGTCTGCACGATGAGGGGTGAAGCGTATGTGGATGGACAGCTTGTGTGCGAAGCGGAAATGATGGCAACAATCGTCGACAGGCCGAAAATACCTAAATCTTAATCTCTTATGCCCACGCAAATCCATTCTACCGCAATTGTTAGTGGCAAAGCACAACTCGCTGACGGCGTAGTCGTCGATCCGTATGCGATTATCGAGGACGATGTTACGATTGGCGAAGGTTCTTACATTGGCCCTCACACACTCATCGCCAACGGCGCTCGCATCGGAAAGAACTGCAAGATCCACAAAGGAGCGGTTGTTTCTACGCCACCGCAGGATCTTTCTTATAAAGGCGAACCGACATTATTCGAATTGGGCGATAATTCGACTATTCGCGAATTTTGCACGCTCAATCGCGGAACGGCAAAGCAACATCTCAAATCGTCGGTTGGCAGCAACTGCCTGTTAATGGCATATGTGCATGTTGCCCATGACTGTGTTATCGGTAATAATGTCATCATCGCTAACTCAGTTCAGATGGCCGGGCACATCACCATCCAGGACTTTGCGATCATCGGCGGACTTTCGGCAATCCACCAATTTGTTACCATTGGTGCGCACACCATGATCGGCGGACATTTTCGGATTCCAAAAGATGTTCCTCCATATATCATCGCCGGCGGATGGCCAGTGTCATTCGAACGCTTGAATATCATCGGCTTACGGCGCCGAGGATTTTCAAAAGAATCGCTCGATGCATTGAATGACGCATACCGCATCCTGTATCTTTCCAAACTGAATGTCAGTCAGGGAGTGGATAAGATTAAGTCGACAATGTCGATCACACCTGAAATCCAAAACCTTCTCGATTTCATTGCTGCATCCAAGCGGGGTATCATCACCGCACGGCGTCATTCCTCAGGCGGGGAATAACTGATCATGGCGGATATTTCCGATCGACAGTGGCGTTGCATCGAGTCTGGTTTCTGCACCGGTGCAGAGAATATGGAAATCGATATTGCTCTCGCACAGCGGTTGCAGCGAGGCGAAATTCCCGCCACACTCCGGCTGTACGGTTGGAAGCCATGGGCAGTCTCACTCGGGTATAATCAATCAGAACAGGATATCAATCGGAACAAGTGTTTTGAATACGGGATCGATATTGTCCGTCGTCCCACCGGCGGAAGGGCTGTATTGCATGCCAATGAATTGACCTATTCCATTGTCATGCCTGCGGATGGTAAAGGGATCACGGAAATATATTCCTTGATTAGCAAAGCACTTGTCGCAGGACTCTCGAAGATCTGTCCTGATATCGCTTACGAAACTTCACAGCCGAATCTTCAAGCATTCTATAAAAAGCAGGAATCGATTCCCTGCTTTTCCGCTTCAGCCCGATACGAAGTGCAGATCAACGGCAAAAAATTGGTTGGCAGCGCACAGCGGAGATTTACTGCAGAGAATCTTCCCGAAGTAGTTTTACAGCATGGCTCGATACTGCTGGGAACAGAACACCGGCTGCTTGCAGAGATTTTGCACGTGGAAAACAACAGTGTGAAAGAAAAGATCTTCAGCGATATCGACAGTAAAACAATCGATCTTTCCACCGCACTTCAACGCACTGTGTCATTTCAGGAAGCATCGTCAGTCGTACGTGCGGGATTTGAAGAAGCGATGAACATCCACTATGAGAAAACCATCGAGGCGGTCCTATGAGCACTCAAACATCAGATTACAAACGGATCACCACCAAGGTTGTTCTGGCGATGAAACAAAAAGGGGAGAAGATCGCCATGCTGACGGCGTATGATTTTACGACCGCACGGCTGTTGGATGATGCAGGGATTGATATCATCCTTGTCGGCGATTCCGTTGCAAATGTGTTTCAGGGATTGGAAACAACAATTCCGGTAACGATCGATGAGATTATCTATCACACCAAGGTAGTTCGTCGTGCTGTGAAACGGGCGATGCTGGTTGCCGATATGCCATTCATGTCCTACCAGGTGGATAGTAAAGAAGCTGTCCGTAATTGCGGCAGGCTGCTT
>JBAYJG010000132.1:0-8612 GCA_041665225.1 Bacteroidota bacterium | reverse complement strand
GTATTCGCCATCGTACCGAATGGTTTCCGCCAGAAGGTATGGACGCTGGGTGGGCATCGTTGCCTTGGGGATACTCTTGTGCTTCACACTGTTGAAGTCGCAGGAACCCGAGAAAAAAGAAGGAGAAAAGAAAGAGGTGGATCTGCAGAATGTGCAAGCACCAAAATCTTCCGAGCCGCTTCCCAAGATCGACCTGCCGGAATTCGTCATTACCGGGAATGAAAAGATCGATTTGAATATAGAATCAAAAGCGGAAGATGATCAGGAGAGAATCTTCTCTCCCTCACGACCGACTCCCGGTGAACGGCCGCTGAATGTCGGAGAAGCACTCACGCCGAAACAGATTAAATCGTTCACGAAGGTGCCGGGCGCATTGAACGGCAGGGTCTTTGCCGGATTCGGTTTTTACGGCACTCCGCAATTCGAAGGCTGGTTCGGACAATACGATCCGACAAATTCGTTTGTTGTGAACGGTTATTATTCTGAAAGCAACGGTCATGTTGTTGATGCCGGATATTGGCGCGGTGGGATGGGTGTGCGTGGATCATATATGATGCCTGATTCATCATCGCTGGTTCCGCTGGGGCAATTGAACGGAGAACTGAAGTACGGCCGGGAATCATACCGAGCGTATGCATCCCGTACTTCATTCCGAGTGCGTGATCTCGATGGATTGGAAGTCAGTATGGGACTTGGGTCACGGTATGCGCTTCCGTATAAATCGTTGAGTGGATTCGATTACTCCGCAAAGACTGGATGGAATATCTTCTCGGCAAATGATTCCGGGAAATCGCATGAAAGGGAGTTTTTCCTGAACGGAAGTGCAGCGACGCAGTTTTTTGCAACATCGTTTCGGGCAACTGTTGACTACCGAATTACGGCGTATACCATGGATCTTCCCGGACTGAAAACCGGACATTGGTTTGCATTCAGGACGGACGGACGCCAACTGTTTACGCCATCACTGCAGTTTTCTTTTACCATTCAACAATTCCTCTATCGTGGGAATACCGGTGTCACCAACGGGCGATTCTACCCCAATGCGGATATGCGATATATGTTTACAGATCAGGCATCGATGTACGTCGGTTTTGCCCCGGTGGTCGAACGGAATACGCTCTCCTCTGTGATAAAACAGAACCGGTATATTGATGTTAATGCCCCCTTGCTTCCTACTGATACGCGGCTTCATTTTTATATGGGGATGGAATTGACTCCCGTCGAGCAGATCACTATCACGGCAAAAGCGGCCTACAAACATATCAATAATTATCCCACTTTCTATGACAAGGATAGTGCAAAAGTGTGGGAAGTTCTTTATCTTTCAGGCATTCGCTCAACGAAATTCGAAGTGTCGGCATTATACCGCCTGAACCAACAGCAAAATGTGACGGCGTATTTTTCGACACAATCGACGAAACAGAAGGATTCGGCAAGCGCCATACCGTATCTTCCGTCATTTACCATCGGCGCGGTGTACCACCATTTCTTCGATATGGGATTGCATGTCGAAACGTACATTGAGTTCAATGCATCCCGGTACACGAATTTCGTCAATACGCATTCCAATGCCGGGTACATTGCATCCGGTGTAAAGGCGGAACTTGAAATGTTCGGTCAGTTCCGCGGATTCGCGGAAGTGAACAATCTTTTGAATCAGCGGTATTATGTGTGGAACGGGTATCAGGAACGGACGGTCTTCGTGATGTTCGGTATCAGTTATAATTGGTAAAAATTTTTTCTATTACAGTACAGCCACAGTACAGAAGGAGAACCAACAATGCCAAACTTAAACGTAAAAGGTGATGCACCCAAAGGAGGAGGATCATCGGCAGCAGGAGGCGGAGGAGGAATTCCAAAAATCGCGATTATCATTGTTGGCGCTCTTGTTGCGCTCGGCGCACTCGCGTTCATACTGAACACGACGGGAATCGTGAAGCTGTGGGGCAAGAAGAAACCGACACCGCAGGTCGTGGCACTTCCGTCGGAGAATTATGAACCCGTCACGCAGGATACCACACAAGTTGCTCAGGAACAGCCCGCAGTGACAGAACAGGCTTCACCTGCCATGGAAGAAAATCTGACGAAAGTAGAATCGTCAGCGCGTCCTGGAACGCGCAAATCCGCGCCGGCAAAAAATATCGTTCGCGGGACAGGAATGTATACGGTGCAGATCTCTTCATGGCCTTCCAAGGATAAGGCGGACATCATGGTGAAGATCTTTACGGATGCTGGATTCGATACCTTTGTGGAACCGATGGGCAGCTATTTCCGGGTCTGTGTCGGGCACTTTGAGACCAAAGCGGATGCCAAGTCGCAGATGGAGAAGATGGAACATATGCTTGAGTCCCGTCCCGTCATCGCCAGGGTCGGAAAGTGAGACAGTAAATCCTATTTCAATGTACCAATTAACGGGATAGAAGAATGAATTTGCTTGATCTGTTTTTGAAGGGTGGATTGGTGATGTGGCCGATCCTTGTCTGCTCACTGATCACGGTTGCGGTCATTATTGAAAAATACATATTACTTTCGCGATCAAATGTTGATCCAAAGCAACTGCTGGTGAAGATCCGTAGTGCGTTGTCGCGGAATGATATCACAAGCGCTGTGGAAGCGTGTACTAAAGTAAAGGCTCCCGTCTCCAATATCCTGAAACACGGCATTTTGAACTACAAGTATGGTCATCAGGCGGTGAAAGAAGCGATTGAACTTGCAGGGAAAGAAGAAATCTTCCATCTGGAAAAAAGATTGTCCGTACTGGCGAACATGGCCGGTACTGCTCCGATGCTCGGCTTCTTGGGAACCGTTACAGGTATGATCGCGGTCTTTCATACGATCGAACAATTGAGCGGTAACGTGAATCCCAGTGTGTTGGCGGCAGGTATCTGGGAAGCAATGCTTACCACTGCGTTCGGACTTATTGTCGGAATCCCCGCGCTGTATTTTTATAATTATTTTGTCGCCAAAGTGAATCGGTTCGTCTTTGAGATTGAAAACAGTGCTGAAGAATTTCTCTCGCTGATGAAAACCGGACAGATGGAGGAAGAAGGGAGCGGAATTCCAGAAAAGAAATCCGATCGTAAATCCAAACCGACTCGGACGGTGTTTGCGGATGATGAATATTTTGAGCCGAAGGATGAATAATCGCTTCTATGAAGTTTGAACGAAAACATAAGATTGAACCGAATTTTAACTATGCATCGCTGACTGATATTGTACTGCAATTGTTAATATTCTTCCTTATCACATCGTCATTTGTGTCCTCTCCGGGCATTCAGGTGCAGTTGCCGAAAGCGCAAACCAGCGAAACGCAAACCGACCGGCAAACCATTCTAACAATTACCACATCCGGAAGACTGTACATCAATTCCGAAGAAGTAACCACTGAAACACTCGGACAAAAACTTATTCCCATTTTGGACCAAAACCGATCGCAAGTAATCATCGTGCGGGCGGATAAGGACGTCAGTTTGCAAAAAGCTGTTGAAGTGATCGACCTTGCCAAGGGGGTCGGCGCACAGCGTTTTCTGATTGCCACCGAGCCTGTTGAAGGCAATTGACCATGATCCGATCGAATCGTGAAATACAAACGGGGTGGATTGCCTCGATTCTGTTTCATATCGCCATTGCGTTGATGCTGTATTTTTCCACCTTCCGCCAGTACATCCCTGAACCGCAATTCATCGAAATGACGTGGGGAGATATCGCGTCGTTGCATGCGCCCATTCCGGACATTCCGTCGCAGCAGACCGCCGCAAAAGAAGAGATCCAGCAGGCAGACCAGACGGACAATACTGTTCAACTCCCTTCAAGAAATTATTTAGAACTTCCTGATGAAGTGATCTCGATGAAGCAGAATAAAAAGATGATTAGTGCGGATGCACCGACCAATGCAGGTCGCAGCGGAAAGATCTCTGCGGAAGAACATCAAGTAAATATCGTCTCCAGCGGCGTCGGAACGAGAGAGAATGTTGCAGGAAAATCGTCCAGCACTTCGACAATTCAAGCAGCGACACCGTTTGGTGCCGGAACAGAAGCAGGAGGATTAGGGAACAATGTCGCTTATGCTGTGCAATGGGCGGGAGGCGGAAACAGAAAACTTCTCAGCGGCGAAGTGCCGACCTATCCTTCTGGAGTGAATATCTCCGCACAGATCAAGTTGAAAGTGCGCGTAGAGCCGGATGGAACGGTGCGTTCCGTCGCTCCGGCACAAAAAGGGGATACGCGTCTTGAAAACGCTGCGATCAGCAAAGTAAAATTATGGAAGTTTGAACCGCTCCTCAGTTCTCAGATACAGATGGAACAGGAATGTTCCATCACCTTCAACTTCACGCTGAAATAACTCAGCGTGCTTCCCGGCTCTTCGGAGTCTCGCGGAAATACATCCAATAGAAAATTCCCTCGACAACTGTCAGGATAATCAGCGACAGTGCATCCCTATTCAGCCATATACCGAACCCGGGTTCGGCAATAAGATATTTCAGGATAAAGGAACTAATAGACCATCCCACAGAGAAGATCAGGATGATAAATGCTGCGGTGAGGACTCCGGCGCTGATCCCTTCCTTTTGATATTCGGAAGTGAATGCGGCGGTTAGTCCGACGATGTGCAGATAGAAGATAATTAACGGAATCATTGTCTGAAGAAAGAAAATTTGTCAGTTAGTAAGCGTCATCGCCGAAGATAACGGCGCGGATTGTTTTCAAAATTATTTTAATATCGAACACCAGAGACCAGTTCTCGACATAAAAAATATCGTATTTCGTCCTGTCTTCAATCGGCACATTGCCGCGCAGGCCGTTTACCTGCGCCCAGCCGGTCATTCCGGTTTTCACCCGGTGCCGCTCAAGATATTTCGGGACCTGGCCCTTGAACTGCTCCACAAAGAAGGGACCCTCCGGTCGGGGACCGACAACACCAATATGACCCGCCATCACATTGAACAATTGCGGCAGTTCGTCTAAACTGGTGCGGCGAAGGATTTTGCCGATCGGCGTTGTGCGGTTATCACTTTTTGTATTCCACACAGGACCAGTATTTTTCTCCGCATCGGTATGCATGGAGCGAAATTTAATCAACGGGAATGAAACGCCGTCCAGCCCGACTCGTTCTTGAATATAGAAGACCGGTCCGTTCGATGTGAGTTTAATGATGATGGCAATGATTGCCATGAAGGGCAATGCGACGATGATCGCACAGAAGGAGAAAACAAGGTCGAAGCCCCGTTTCAGCACCTTGTTCCAAGTGGACATCGGAATATCTTTGAGTTTAATAAAGGGGATACCTTCGATCTCCTGGATCCTGATCCGGCTTGTCATCAGTTCCAGCATATCCGGGACCATCATGAATTCGATGTTCTGACCTTCGGTATTGCGGAGCAGTTCAATGAGCAATTCCTGTTCATTGTGGGAAAGTGCCACCAGTGCACTTTGGATTCGCAGTGGAAGGATATCGGAAGGCAGTTTCGCAATTGAGCCCAAATAGCGACTTAGTGTGAGCGGTGATCCGACGTCGGCAGGAGTTTCCGCATAATATCCCAGCACCTCATATCCTAACCCATGGTGATGGGTAAAGAGCTGGACAATCTGTTCTGCTGTCTTGTTCTTTCCAACAATGACCACTGACTTCAATTCCCGCCGATGTTTGTAGAGCCATTGTTCAAATTTCAGAACCATGTACCGGCCAACGGTAACGGTAACGATGGATGAGCACCATAGCAGGATGAAGACGCCGCGTGAAAAGGAAAAATCCCGGTAGAAGAATGTTGCGCTCATCATGATCATCATCCCGATGGAGATAAGCCGGACGAGGACAAAGAACTCATCGCTCAGGTGAATGTTCCGTCGCGAACCGTACAGGTTCCGTGTGCGGAACACGAGGACAAAGACCGGGATGAACACCATTGAAGCCGTAATGTAACTTTCAATCGGGGGAACGCCGAGTGTGATCTCAAGGTATTGTGTCAACGGTGAATAGAACCGAAGCCAGTAGGAAAGCAGGAATGCCGCCTCAAGGGCCATCACATCGGAGACGATGCTAAGAAGCGGGATCAACAAGTCGTTTCGTCGTTGTTTGCTCATTTCTGTGTTGATGTGTGCCGTTTACTGATGAGTAATTTATCCACTCTGTTTCCGTCCATATCCACCACTTCGATTCTCAGATCCCGCCAGAAGAAGAACTGTCCTGCCGACGGGATTTTCCCCATTTGGTTGATCGTGAATCCTGCAAGCGTTTGATAATTTCCAGTTTCATCCTCGCTTAAGGATTCAATCTTGAACAGTTCTTTGAATTCATCAATGAGAAATGCACCGTCAATCAGGTACGATCCGTCCGCGCGCTGCACGACATATGGATTCGTCTTGTCGGCGGAATCGATCTCTTCACCGACGACCGCTTTCAGAATGTCGTTCAGCGTCAGCAATCCCTGAATGCCGCCGTACTCATCCACTAAAAATGCGAAGTGTGTGCCGGACTCTTTGAATTGTTCGATCAATTGCACCACCAGGACATTTTCAACTATATACAATGGTTTCCGGAGATGGTTCTCCAACGATACGATGGTCCCGTCCATCGAGGCAGAGAACAGATCTTTTACATGCACTACGCCGAGCACGTTATCAATGCCACCGCGGCACACGGGGAAAAATGAATGGGAACTTTCCTTTATCTTCTTGAAATTTTCAGACAACGGATCTTCCGTATCCAGCCAGATGATCTCTGTTCGCGGAGTCATCAATGCATTCACGCTCTTGTCGGCGAGCCGGAAAACCCGCTCCACCATTTCCTGTTCAACTTCATTAAAAGTGCCCGCTTTCGTTCCTTCCTCCAGCATTACTTTGATCTCTTCCTCGGTCACGGATGGATTGGTGCTGTCCTTAATGCGGAACGTTCGGATAATGATGTTGGTGGAAAATGTCAAAAAGCGGACGATCGGATACATGATGACCGACAGTGTGCGCATCGGAAGCGCTATGATGCAGGCGACACGTTCGGGATCCTTCAACGCGAGCTGTTTCGGTATCAATTCTCCGATGATGATTGAAAAGTACGTAATGGAGACAACAACAAGCGCTAGGCTGATTGGTTCAGCATACTCGGCTAACGCCGGGATCTGCAGGATATAGAGGGCAACTGAGTCAGAAAGGGTTGCTCCACCGAATGCTCCGGCCAGGATGCCGACCAGCGTGATACCTGCCTGAACGGTAGATAAAAAATGGTCCGGTGAATTGGCTAGATCGAGTGCGATTTTAGCGCGCGAATTTCCCTTATTGGCTAAATGCTGAAGCCGCGGTTTTCGTGATGAAACAATTGCAATTTCTGACAAGGCGAAGATGCCGTTGACTAGAATCAGCAGGATAATGAAGAATATTTCTATGCCAAGACTCATGATGGAATTAAAATACAAACAAGAGGGGAGAAATGAAAATTACAGCGCGAAGTTCACCCCGCGCCGGCGACTGTAGCAGAATTCCTGTTTCCGTCACATCCATTGGTGGTCCAGATACCAGGTGACCGTTTCCTGGATTCCTTCGGTGAGCGTCACTTCCTGGGTATAGCCAAGTTCTTTTTTTGCTTTGGAAATGTCGCAGCACCAGTTGTCCTGGATCAGATCGTACGCTTTTTCAAAATTGAGGACGGACGGTTTTGCTTTGAATGTTGAGAAGAATCCCGAGATCCCAGCAACCACAAAGACCAGCGGTTTCGGTATCCGGACACGAAGCAGTTTTTTGTTCAGCACACTTTTGGTCACATAACCGATCTCATTCCATGTATAATAGTGCTCGCTGCCGAGAAAATAGATTTGACCGTTGGCTGCTTCCTTTTCTCCGGCGAGTATGATTCCTTTTACCAGATCGGTGGAATGGACGAGACTGACATAGGAATCGTGGAAGCCGACCAACAGTTCCAATCCCATATACGCCGATTTAAAGTAATCAAACGTGGCGGTATCGCGCGGTCCATAGACAGCAGAGACACGCAGAATCGTCACTGGAAGGATATCCTTAAACTTCAACACCTCATGTTCAGAGGCGAGTTTGCTTTTCCCGTAGGTCGTTAACGGATGCGGTGAAGTGGATTCATTGACCGGCGTCATTCCGGTACCTGGTCCCACGGCCGTTTGACTGCTAATATGGATGAACTTCTTAACCTGCGGATTTACCCGTGCAGTGATCTCGATGATATTTCTTGTCGCATCGCGGTTACTGCGAAAGAATTCTTCCTTTGATTTTGCAGCAACGAGTCCTGCTACATGATATACATAATCAGCCCCGGTAATCCCTTTTTCCAGAGCTTCGTTTGAGAAGAGATCGCCCTCAATGATATCGATCGGTAGGTTGGTCAGGAATCCGAGATTTTTCGGATTACGGACGAGTGCCCGGACATGATAACCTTTGGAAAGTAGTCGGTCGATGAGATGACTGCCGATGAAGCCGGTTCCGCCGGTGACGAAGGCAATTGGTTTTCCATTCATACTATTTTATACTCATATTCTGAAATTGCATTTCGTTTGATGTTAAAGTATATTCAACAACCCTAATATACCAATATAAGAGTCAAAAAAGGAGTTTTTCCCTTGGATCTATTTCAGAAATGTGCTGACTTTACCCGT
>JBAYJG010000131.1:0-8625 GCA_041665225.1 Bacteroidota bacterium | reverse complement strand
ATCCGAAGGGATTTAAAAAATCTGCTGCAGGCGTGCAAAAATTCGAAGGAGAATTTGAATCGATTCCGTTCGATGCTGCGCAGCCGCTGGCAGAAGAACATAAGCATTTTTACGATTGTATCACCAACAACAAACGTCCTCTTGCTGACGGTCAGCATGCCATCGACGTTTTAAAAATTCTGGACGAAGCAACGAAAAGGTTACATCATGCCTGAAGAAAAAAAATTCTATGTGAATCAATATGCCGTGGTCGATGATAATGTCGAGATCGGTGAAGGAACGAAGATCTGGCATTTTTCCCATGTACAGTCCGGCGCAAAGCTTGGGAAGAAATGCGTCCTGGGACAAAATGTGAATATTGCCAACAATGTCACCATCGGAAATTTCGTAAAGATCCAGAACAACGTCTCCGTCTACGAGGGTGTGGAACTGGAAGATTACGTCTTTTGTGGTCCATCGATGGTTTTCACAAACATCCTGAATCCGCGATCCAAATATCCTCAAGTCGGTGCTGAGTTTTACATTAAGACGCTTGTAAAAGAAGGTGCATCGCTTGGCGCGAATTCCACAATTGTCTGCGGCATCACCATCGGCCGCTTTGCCATGGTGGCCGCCGGATCTGTTGTGACGAAAGATGTTCCCGACTTTGCCTTAGTGATGGGTAATCCCGCTCGAGTGAAAGGATGGTGGAGCGAAGCAGGAAAGAAGCTGGAATTTGACAAGGATGGTATCGCACACTGTGAACGATCGAAGAAAACATATAAATTGAAAGATGGGAAAGTTACTGAGTTGTGAGATGTTAAGTTGGAGTTATAAATTGTGAGTTATATGTTATAAGTTATAAGTTATGAGTTTACAGTGATGAGTTTTGAGTTTAAAACTGTGAACTGAAAACTGTGAACTGTGAACTGAAAACTGTGAACTGTGAACTGTAAACTGTAAACTGTGAACTCACAACTCAATACGCATTACCCATTATCCGTTATCAATTATCCATTATCAATTCCTATTATGAATGTCCCTTTATTAGACCTTAAAGCGCAGTACAAAACAATTAAGCCAGAAATCGATGCCGCGCTGATCCGCGTAGCCGAATCGCAATACTTCATTCTCGGCCCCGAAGTGGAAAAAATGGAACAGGCGATGTCTGCCTACATTGGATGCAAACATTCCTACGGCGTCTCGTCCGGTACCGATGCTCTGCTTCTGGCATTGATGGCAATCGATATCAAACCGGGGGACGAAGTGATCGTTCCGACGTATTCATTCTTCGCCACGGCTGGCGCTGTTTCGCGCCTCAATGCAATTCCTGTTTTTGTGGATTGTGATACCACCACGTTCAATATCGATCCTGCTCAGATAGAAAAAAAGATCACGCCGAAGACAAAAGCGATCATTCCCGTTCACCTGTATGGACAAAGCGCCGACATGAAACCGATCATGGAGATCGCGAAGAAGCATAACCTCATTGTCATCGAGGATGCCGCGCAGGCAATCGGTGTACAGTACAGCGATGGACGTCAAGTCGGCACCATCGGCGATATTGGCTGCTTCTCGTTCTTCCCGAGCAAAAACTTAGGATGTTTCGGTGACGGCGGATTGGTGACGACGAATAATGATGAACTTGCGGAACGCTTAAAGATTATGCGCGTGCATGGCGGCAAACCGAAGTATTACCACAAAGTGATCGGCGGGAATTTCCGTCTTGATGCGATCCAGGCAGCGGTGCTGAATGTAAAACTTCCGCATTTGGACAGCTGGTCCGCAAAGCGCCGCGAAAACGCCGCGCTGTATACGAAATATTTTATCGAATCGGGCTGTGCAGAAAATGAAGGGATGTTGAAATTCAACGATAAGAACAGCGTCCTTCTTCCCGGTGCGAAATATAAAGAAAGCGGTCACAAGAATTATCACATCTATAATCAATTTGTTATTCGAGTTGAGAAACGGAACGCGTTGCGAGATTTTCTGACGCAAAAGGGGATTGGGAACGAGATCTATTATCCTGTGCCGTTCCACCGGCAGGAATGTTTTTCGTACTTGAAACCGATTGATGCGGACTACCCGGTGGCAAATTGCGCCGCGGCGGATTCCGTAGCGCTGCCGATCTATCCCGAATTAACGCCGGAACAGATCCGGTACGTTGTGGAGGCGATCGCTGAATTCCAGAAGACGATCGCGCCGACGAAACCAAAAGAATGCACCGCGTGCGTGTTGAAGTAAATATTGTCATCGTCCCAAAGGGATCCCGTTGGGACGAGGAGTGACGCCAAAGGCGACACGACGAAGCGATCTAATTCCAAAAAATGGTCACCCTGAGCGAGTGATGCGTTTTTTGCATCACGCGTCGAAGGGCACCACGGAGGCCACAGAAGGCACGGAGAAGTTGAAATATCTGTTTCTGAATATTGGGATTGCTTCGGTCGCTAAAATTGAAAAATAGTGAGCTCCCTCGCAATGACTTAGAAAGTGGTATAGTCATCCTTCGACTCGCTCCGGCACATAAAAACGTGCCGTTACTCGTTCAGCATGACTACTATTTAAGGGCTAAATTGATCGCTCTATATAAGTATAACAGACCTATATCACAAAGAATTGCCCAAAAAAGAGTATATTATTGCATTAAATGAAAAGCATACAATGAAAAAACCTCAAAATCGCAGCCTCTCAACCGTTTTTCTGCTAGCGCTGGCAGTGTTTCTGGCGCCGGTTGCACTTGTTTTGTCTCAGCAGCTTTCTTCAAGCCAGGTGCAGGAAGCGAAAAGCAGGCTCGGCACTATGTCTCCTGATGAGATCGATCAAAAGATCAAATCGTTAGGCATGACACGTGAAGAGGCAGAAAAACGCGCAAAAGAAAACGGTATCGATCTGAACACATACCTTATCGGTTCTACCGGGGCCACATCGACAAGTTCCGGTGTGTTACCTTCAGCGACTCCTGTTCTTGAATCCGGTCCGTTAACTGATACTCCATTGAGCAAATCGATGATTGAAAAAGATGGAGATAAACCGAAGACAACTTCACCCGCGCCAAAATTAGACGGCCTTCCGTATTTCGGATACGATATTTTCACCACAACGCCCGCATCATTCGAACCGAATGCTTCAGGACCTGTGGACGCAGATTATCAGATCGGCCCGGAAGATGTATTGCGTGTTTCAATCTGGGGACAAGTGGAGCAACAAACAGAAGCGGAAGTTGATAAAGAAGGAAGGATCTTCATTCCCACAGCCGGTCCGATAGTTGTTTCCGGTTTGACGCTGCAACAGGCAAGTAAAGTGCTGACGAAACAGCTCTCCCGCTCATTTCAGGGATTGAATGCTAATCCCCCCACAGTGTGGCTGGATGTTACACTCGCAAAGATCCGTCCGAAACGGGTCTTCATCATGGGAGAAGTGAAAAATCCCGGCGGTTATACGGTAAACAGTTATGCAAATGTGTTTAATACGCTTTTTGCAGTGGGCGGACCGACAACGAACGGCAGTCTGCGCGAAATTCGTCTTATCCGCGGTAACAAAATAATTGCAAAGGTTGATCTCTATTCGTATTTGACCGGTGCAGATAAAAACAATGATGTACGTGTACAGAGTAATGATATTATCTTCGTCCCCGTCCGAAAAAATACAATTTCCATAAAAGGGGAAGTGCGCAAACCGGGTATTTACGAACTTCTGCCGAACGAAAATATCCAGAAATTACTGGAGTATGCAGGTGGAGCAATTGCCACCGCCTATCTTGAGCGGATCCAACTCGCCCGCATCATCTCTTTTAAAGACCGAAAGAAAAATCAATTTGACCGTCAGCTTATAGACGTGAACTTCCGCGATATCGTAGCAAAAAATAAAGAATACGATCTTGAGGATGGCGACGAGATTACACTCTTTTCCATTTTAGATATGGTAAAGAATTACGCGACGATCTCCGGTGCAGTCTACCGGCCGGGAACGTACCAATTGCAGCCGAAGATGCGATTGATGGATCTTATAATTCTTGCGGATAGCTTACAGCCGTACTCCTATCTCCAACGGGCAGATATTCTTCGCACAAGGCCCGATAAAACTCTGCAATCGATTCAAGTGGACCTGTCAAAAGCATTACGAGGAGATGTTCAAAATAATATTCTCATCGACAGTTTGGATCAGGTAAAGATCTATTCTAAATACGATGTTGAAATTACCGGCGAACGAACAGTTTCCATTTCAGGCCACGTAAAAAATCCTGGAACGTTTCCGTATTCGGATAGCTTAACGCTATTTGATGTGATCTTCCAAGCTGGCGGATTGCAGGACTCGCTGTTCCGGGCCACGACATATCTTTACCGCGGGGAATTACAGCGCTTAAGCGATGATAATGTCACAAAGATCTCCATGCCTTTCGATTTAAAGGCGATCTTGGATAGTGTACCAACGGCAAATATTCCGTTGTTACCGATGGATGAGATATTTATCCATGATATTGATGTTTCCCGTATCAGGAATGAATTTATCGAAATCCGCGGCAGTGTAAAAAAGCCCGGCCGCTATCTGTTAACGAAGAATATGACGCTGATTGATGCGCTGATGCTGGCCGAAGGGTATACGGAAGATGCATGGACGCTGCAGGCAGAGATTTCCCGACTTGACAGAAAAAAACAGGATGATACGATTTCCTACATCTATTTTTCTGAGCTCCCGAACCTGTTAGATTCCAATGCAGTCAACAGTTTTTCGTACTTCCAGGAAGCGCGAAAAACGGATTTCATCCTGAAACATCGCGATCATATCTTTATCCGTCCCGATCCCAATTTCCAATCGCATAAGATCGTGACAATCACCGGTGAGGTAAAATATCCAGGCGATTACGCCTTGCGCACGCATAACGAATATCTTTCTGAATTGATTGCCCGGACTGGTGGTATTACCAATGCCGCATACTTGCGAGGAGGACGATTAACCCGCAATGGAGAAAGGATGAATGTCGATTTTCAGAATGTGATGGACGATTCGAAAGGGGATGAAGATATCGTTTTGCATCCCGGCGACGATATTTCCATTCCTAAAAAGCCGAATGCCGTTCGTATCGTCGGACAAGTGTTTAACCCTACACTGCTCGGATTTATTGATGGGGATAATTTATGGGACTATATCAATAGAGCAGGTGGAATAACTGACAGTGCTGATCACGTTATACTTTATTATCCAAACGGAAACGCTGAACAATTCCATTCTGGATGGTTTGCTGGAAATACAGAGGTGTTTGACGGTTCAACAATTGTTGTAACAAGAATTCCGATACCGCCGCCGGAAAAAGAGGGGGAGAGTGTAGGACAGATTATTAGAGATGTGTTTGCGATTGCGGCAAGCGCATTGACAATTCTAGTCTTGGCTAGGCAGTTGTGAGGTGAGATATACTCATCAATTTATTTTATATTTTTTATTACAAACAATATGAGAGAAGAAGAACATCGCACGGGTGAAAACAATCTTTCTACCGAAGAACAATTTAGAAATTTAGTAGAAAAAGTTCGCCCATATATCTCTAGTGTGTGGATGGTTCGCAAGCAGCTTGCGTATATTAATATCGGCATAGCATTTGTTGCAACTGCAATTTTGCTGCTGTTTGTTAAACCGTACTATGATACATCGGTTTCAATACTACCGGATTACGGTGCTAATTCATCGTCAATATTGGGTCAAATAAGTGGACTTGCATCGCTCGCGGGAGTAAATGTCGGCGGCACATCACCCATTGAAATTTATCAGGACCTCGTGACTTCCGAATCAGTGCTTGCACCAGTGATTTATGCTAAGTATAAGACAGAAGAATTTCCCGACTCGGTAAACTTAATTGAATATGATGGAATAGAGCCAGATGGCGATTTGTCCCCTGAATTGCAAAAACGGAAGATGTTCCTGAAAGAATTGGATAAGCTTGTAAAGAGTGTGATAAGAACAGATGTTGGTAAATTGACCCAAATATTGACAGTTGTCGTGCGCATGCCGGAAGGTCAACTGTCTGCCGACGTGGCAAACAACATTGCGCTCTCGCTTGACAATTATATTCAGAAACAGATTCGAACAAGTGCCCGGGATCAACGCCAATACATTGGCAAACGAATGGATGAAGTGAAGGATTCGCTGACCGTTGCTGAAAATAAAATGGGGAAATTTAAGGAAGCGAATAAAGTTATCATGCAGTCACCGCAATTGATGCTGGAACTCGGCCGGCTCCAGAGAGATGTCGAGATTTTAAATGCTGTATATTTGCAACTTGCACAACAAGCAGAACTGGCAAAGATCCAGGAAGTGAAAGACACACCTGTAATAAACATCAAAGAGTTTGCGAAAAACCCTGTCTTAAAAACAGGGCCCAAAAGAGCTGTAATATTATTAACTATTATTTTCTTTTCGTTATTGTTAAGTGCCGTGTATGTAATATTCTCAAATCAAATTAAAAAATATATTAACATACTCAAAGGCGATAATTCTTCTTATACATGAGAAAATTTTTGGGAAGTTTACAGATTAAATGCATATCAGGCAAATTAAAAACAGCATTTTTTGATATCTAAAAGAAACGGAATAAGGTAAAATGAAGTTACTTATTACAGGCGCTGGTGGTTTTATTGGATCACATTTGGTAGAGTTCTGTGTGCAACAGGGTTATGATGTACGTGCTTTTGTCCGCTATAATTCTAAAAATAATTGGGGATGGCTCGAAAATTCACCGGTGAAAAATAGTATTGAAGTTATCACCGGTGATATAAGAGATTACGATTCAGTCGATTCTGCATTAGAAGGATGTTCATCCGTGCTGCATTTAGCTGCTCTTATTGGTATACCATATTCATACGTATCACCTCAGGCATATATACAGACAAATATTGTCGGTACGTACAACGTTTTGCAGGCCAGCCTTAAGCGCCAACTGCAAGAAGTCTTGATTACGTCGACAAGCGAAACATATGGTACAGCACAGTATGTTCCTATCAATGAGCTCCATCCACTCGTCGGCCAATCTCCCTACTCTGCTACAAAAATTGCTGCTGATCAGTTAGGAATAAGTTATTTCAAGTCATTTAATCTTCCGGTGAAAATAGTTCGCCCTTTTAATACGTACGGCCCAAGACAATCGGCACGGGCAGTTATCCCGACAATCATCACACAAGTATTAAACGGTGCGAGAAGTATTAAATTAGGGAATACTGCTCCAACAAGAGATTTGACTTTTGTCAAAGATACTGCGATGGGATTTATCGAGATCTTAAAATCTAAATCACTCTATGGCGAAGTAACCAACATAGGAATGAATGATGAAATATCGGTAGGCGAATTAGTTAAAAAACTTGCAAAAATATTACAGGTGCCCATTGAAATTCAATCTGATAGCCAACGCGTTCGACCTGAGAACAGCGAAGTAGAACGATTGTGCTGTGATAATTCAAAAATCATCTCTCATACATCATGGAAGCCAAAGTATTCTCTCGACAAAGGATTGGAAGAGACAATCGATTTTCTAAAATCGAATTTACATTTATATAAAGCTGAATTGTACAATGTCTGACAATAGATTTTCAGAAATTACCGATTTTATTAAAAATCTTTATGGGAATCCTGAATTTGTCCCGCTGCATGCTCCAAAATTTATCGGGAATGAAAAAAAATATGTCCTCGATACAATAGATTCAACGATGGTTTCCTCTGTCGGTGCGTATGTTAATGAATTTGAAGAAAAAGTTAAAAGCTTTACTGGTGCGCGCTTTGCTATAGCAACATCGAACGGAACAGTCGCTTTACAGATCGCGCTTCACATTTCCGGGGTGACACACGGAGACGAAGTGTTGACGCAGGCATTAACGTTTGTTGCAACTGCTAATGCCATCGTTCACGCCGGCGGCGTCCCTGTTTTTATCGACAGCGACAAAGAAACAATGGGAATGTCACCGGATTCTCTGGAAGAATTTTTACAACAACACACTGTTCAAAAGGATGGCAGCTGCTTTAATACTACGACCGGAAAAAGAATCGCGGCTTGTGTGCCGATGCATACGTTCGGCCATCCCGTAAAAATTGAAAAAATACAATTCCTTTGTGAAAAACATCATATTCCGCTTGTCGAAGATGCTGCAGAATCATTAGGGAGTTGGAATAATGGCAAGCATACAGGATTATTCGGGAAGATTGGAACGTTGAGCTTTAACGGAAATAAAACAGTGACGACCGGTGGCGGCGGAATGATTATTACCGATGATGAACATGTAGGGAAACGGGCAAAACATATAACCACAACGGCAAAATTGCCACATGCGTACGAATTTTTTCATGACGAAGTAGGGTATAATTTTCGATTGCCGAATATCAATGCCGCGCTCGGATGTGCGCAAATGGAAGTGCTGCCGAAATTCTTAGAATCAAAACGCGAGCTTGCATTTTTGTATAAAAATTTTTTTGAAGCCCGCGGAATTCGTTTTTGGTGGGAGCGGGAAGGGACGAAAGTAAATTATTGGTTGAACTCTATCGTGTTGGAAAATCGGGCAGAACGTGATGAATTTTTGAAATTTTCGAACGACAAAGGAGTAATGACGCGTCCGATTTGGACGTTGATGAATAAACTTCCAATGTATCAACAGGCTCAGAAAACAAATT
>JBAYJG010000130.1:0-8654 GCA_041665225.1 Bacteroidota bacterium | reverse complement strand
GGCTCAACAACGGGGAGTAGTTGCTGCAGCAGAATCGTCTCTCTATTGCACTCGGCACAGGGACACTCATCCCGGAGCAACTGGAGCTTGAGCGGAGTGACGAGATCATCATCCCACGTGAACGTGATTGTTTCCGGATCGGTTTGTTTGATGGAGATCGGTTTCATTCAATGATTATTCCTTGGTTCAATAACAAATCGGTACAATATCAGAAAGGAAATCGCGGCAAGCAACGTCGTGATAAAAAAAACTGAAGCATATCCCAGCATCGGGACAAGCCAGCCAAAGAGTAAACCGAACATAACCGCGGGAGCAGTGAACGTGTTGGTGATGCCGACATAGAGCGGCCGGTCCTGTTCATTGCACATTTCAGCGAGAAAGGATTGACGGGAAATCGCCTGCAATTGAACGGCACACGCGAAAAAAATAAAGACAAATCCGTACATCAGGATATTCGTCGAAATGATCGCGAATAGTCCGGCTCCGGCGGAACAAACAGCAAAGAACAGCAAATTCACTTTATGGCCGTACGAATCCCCTACAATGCCAAAAACGATATTGGCGGCGATGTTCGTGATCATGATAATCGCGGTAAATGTGCCCGCATATGATGGGGGCAAAGCGAATTTTTCGATTGCATAAACGGAATAGAATGACGATGCCGTCAGCGACATTAGCAGAAAAACATCTGCAAACAGGAAATTCCGATAGTTCCGGTCTGTACGGATGATCCGTTTCGCATTCGCAATGATATTCAGCTGCTGCAGATCCGAACGTACCGGGACGGACGGTTGCTCCGAAATCCGTGTTAAAAAATAGAACGATGCCATCGTCACAATGAATGCGCAGAGAAAGAGCAGTGCGAAATTTCCCGGAAACGAGATCGTTGCCAATACGATAGCAACAATCGTTCCGCCAAGTGCCCCTCCTGCTGATCCCAATAATTGCCGGATTCCCATTAGTCGTCCGCGCATTTTTACAGGAATTGTTTTGGTATACACCTGAAACCACGGCAATCCTGAAAAACTTCCGATCGCAGGAAGCAGAAAAATAAAAAGAAGGAACAACGGCACTGCGACATCCGGTGAGATGGAGCCAACTAGGAAGTATGCAGCGATGCTGCAAACAAGCAGCATTAGTCTATGCGCCAGTCCCCAGGAGATCATCGCCGGTTTGAACAACACCCTTCGCTGTATGTAATGTGCGATAATCAATGATGGCAGATTTTGTCCGATGGTCCACAACACCTGAATCGAACCGATCGACAACGGGCTCCCCCCAAGTTCTTTGATAAAGATGGGCAGGATCGTTTGAAAGGAAACGATACTCATGCCCAAAACGTATAACGAACCGTCGAGCAAATGCATACGGATGTTTTCGCGAAGGGAGGCTGCATGCTCCTGCGGATAGTCTGACGGTGTCGGTAGTAGTCTGGATAACATACGCCACGAAAATACGAAATTCTCTCCCTGAAAACAGGACTATGAATAAAGTATTCAGGTCTGGCTGTTTTGGCGACAGATAAACTATGGCACTGCTCATCATTTTTCCGTATCTTGTTCCCATGACAGAACAAAAAATACCCAAGCGCAGACATATTCGCGAACTCGTCCTGCAGTCATTGTATGCACTTGAGATCTCCAAAGATGCTCCGCAGCATATCATCGATACGATCCTCAGTGAAATACAGGATTCTGAAATAGATTTTGACTTTGCACAATCACTCTTCATTAAGACCATTGCCCATCAAGCAGAAATGGATAAACGGTTGAAATCGAAGACCGAGCATTGGGAATTTCACCGCATTGCACTGATCGATAAGATTCTGCTGCGGATGAGCTTGTGCGAACTGCTCTATTTCCCTGATATTCCCCCGAAAGTGACTATTAACGAAGCGATCGAGATCGCAAAAGATTACAGCACCGAAAGCAGCGGTACGTTCATTAACGGCATTATGGATGCTGTACTGATCGATTTGAAAAAAGAAGGATTGCTCAACAAAACCGGACGCGGACTGTTGGAAACACAAACCAAGAAATCCCGCGCATAATATTTTCTCGATGACCTCGTCTCCTGCTCAATCCAACCGGTTCCAAATTTTCGTCTGGACCCTATTCGATTTTGCCAATACATCATTCTCCGTAATGATTGTTGCAGTGGGTTATTCCCTCTATTTTAAGGAAATCGTCGCCGGAGGCAGCGGTAAAGGAGATTTGCTGTGGGGTATTGCTGTCAGCATATCAATGCTTCTGACGGCGATTATTGCCCCTGTGCTCGGAGCAGCCGCCGATTTTTCTTCGCGCAGGAAACGGTTCTTGTTCGGATTCACCATTGTGAGCATTATTGCAACAGCATTGCTCTCTTTTGTTGATGCAGGAATGGTCGGCATCGGAATGTTCCTCTTCATCCTCGCCAATATCGGATTTGAAGGCGGGCTCGTGTTTTACGATGCGTTCCTTCCCAATCTCACGACAGAACGAAGTTACGGACGGGTTTCCGGATACGGTTTTGCCATGGGCTATGTCGGATCTCTGGCCACGCTGATCATCGCCATGCCGCTGTATGCCGGCGGATTTGCAGCGGACAATCTTCATAATGTTAAATCAAGCTTCGCAATCGCTGCCGGAATATTCTTTCTCTTTTCTGCTCCCCTTTTCATCTTCCTGCGGGATCACAAGATGACGTTTCAATACAAAGTTTCTTATGTGAAGGCAGGCATTCATCGCGTCATGGATACCGTGGGGCATTTGAAAAATTATAAAAATGTTTCCCGATTTCTCATCGCCTTCTTCATCTATAATGACGGCATCCTCACTGTAATCTCTTTTGCCTCCATCTTTGCAACACAGACACTTCATTTTTCCCTGCAGGATGTGTTGGTATTGTTTGCCGCCGTGCAGGCGTCGGGCATCATCGGTTCGTTGTTCTTCGGAGTGATTACGGATAAGATCGGCGCAAAGCGGACCATCGCAGTGAATCTTGTCATCTGGATCTTGGTCGTTGCCGGAGCATATTTTGTGCAGACAAAAGAAATGTTCTACATAATCGGCGCGATCGCAGGAAGTTCCATGGGAGCATCGCAGGCAGCCAGCCGCAGTTTGATGGCGCAACTGACACCGAAAGAGCGCGAAGCAGAATTTTTTGGATTCTATGACGGCCTGTGCGGAAAAGCTTCCGCCGTCGTCGGTACTTTTTTGTTCGGACTGATTTCGTATATTACAGGTGACCAGCGCATCTCCGTGCTGACCATCGGATTGTTCTTCGTTGTCGGACTGGTCCTGTTAGAGCGGGTGAGTGATAAAGAACATGTAAGAACTATCCAGGAGAATTGATCATGAGCAGTCTTGTCATGGCACTGATTTTGACACTGTTGGTGCCGGCTGAAAAACGCATTTTTTCTGAGAATGAACATGTTTCAGTGGAAATGCGGTACCCCTCTTCCGTTGCAATTGCAACATCACTGAACCTCGAATTCATCTTCACGCCTATTGAAGGCATCCATGTCAACACCAATCCGGCTTTCGAGCTCAAGCTGGAAAAGAATTCTTCATTTGAAATTGTCGGAGCACCGCAATTGCATAAAGACAAAAATGGCTATTTGGACACAGATCATCCTGTCATCTTTTCCGTAAAAGCGAAAGCCGGCACTGCTGCCGGAAAACAACCGCTTAAAGGGAAATTATTTTACTTCTTCTGTTCCGATAAGGATGGATGGTGCAACCGGTATTCCCAATCAATAGAAATGGCGATTAACGTTATACAATGAAAAAAATCTTCTTCTTTTCCGATGTACATTTAGGTTTGCAGGACAAGCAGCACGAGAAGGAAAAAGAACGCCGCCTGCTCTCGTTCCTGACGCATGTGCAGCAGCATGGCGAACAGCTATTCATCATGGGTGATCTCTTCGATTATTGGTTCGAATACAATTCCGTGATACCCCGGGGTTACCATCATGTGCTCTCCAAACTAGCGACGCTTGTGGAGAGCGGTATCAAAGTGCATTATGTTGCTGGTAATCACGATTTCTGGCTGAAGGACTTTTTCCCCGAGGATCTGGGAATTCCAGTCTATAAAGATCCGTTCGGAATGACGCTGTATGGGAAAAAATTCTTTTTCCATCACGGCGATGGTCTCGCGCTGAATGATACGGGATACCGCATTCTGAAAAAAATCCTTCGCAGTCCCATAAGTATTTTTATCTATTCCCTTTTTCACCCGGATTGGACTGCGCCGATCGCCCGCGGTTCATCCAAGACCAGCCGTGAATACACCGGGCATAAGGATTTCG
This sequence comes from Bacteroidota bacterium, assembly GCA_041665225.1. Classification (GTDB taxonomy): domain Bacteria; phylum Bacteroidota; class Ignavibacteria; order UBA10030; family UBA8401; genus UBA8401. The sequence continues at coordinate 4,366 of JBAYJG010000130.1, read as the reverse complement.
GCGAAACGGACGGTATGGTGAAGTTTGCTGGCGAGAAGATTGCTGAAGGGTATGATGTTGTTATCATGGGACATCGCCACACCCCGATGGAAAAATCGATCGGCAGCGGTCTGTACCTGAATCTGGGCGACTGGATTTCTCATAACACCTATGCAGAATTCGACGGAAAGAAGATCGTCATGAATGTGTGGAACGGCGAAGCAACGACAAGGACATCAACTCGTACAGTGAAGGCCGCCGCAATACCAAAAAAACGAACTCGCAAAAAATAACCTGTGGGCAGAAGGCGTCAAACGCATGGCAGAAAAGAAAAAACCAAAATACAGCTCGGAAGAAATGAAGAAATATTTCAACGACCCGCACTATCGTGAGGAGTTGTTGAAACGCAGCAGAGGTTTCTTCAAAAAATACCGATATTATTTTTTTGGCGCTGCGGGTGTTCTATTGCTGCTATTGATCGTTTATTACAACTATATTGTTTCGGGCCTCCCTTCCCTGGAAGAACTCGAAAATCCGAAACCGGAGTTGGCAACCAAAGTTTATTCCATCGATGGAGAAGTGCTTGGAACATTCTTCTCCACCAAGAACCGGTTATACGTCACATACGATTCGATCCCGCAAAGCGTCATTGACGCACTTATTTCTACTGAAGATAAAAATTTCTACCAGCATTGGGGTGTAACGCCGTGGAGATTCCTCCGGGCAATGTTCAAGAACCTGCTCGCTCTTCGTTTGAAGGAAGGAGCCAGCACTATCACACAGCAGCTTGCACGGAATCTGTACGGATTTCAGCGAGCGGATGAAAGCGCCTTCGATAAAGCGACACGCAAATTTCGTGAATTCTTTACCTCGGTGGAGATCGAAAAAAACTTTACCAAAAAGGAAATCATCGAAATGTATCTCAACGAGATCTATTTCGGCCGGAGCGTGTACGGCATTTCCGCCGCTGCGGGGATCTATTTCGGAAAACCGGTAAGCGAGCTATCGGTCGGTGAATCGGCAATGCTTGTTGCAATCCTGAACGGCCCTGCATACTATGATCCACAGCGCCATCCGGAACGGGCGATGGCTCGCCGCGATCTAGTGCTGGCATTGATGGTGCAGGAAGGGAAATTATCCCAGGAACAGGCGGACAAGATCAAGGCGGAGACGCTCGTCTTTACTTCCAATGAAGAAGCGCCGCTCGGATTGGCGCCGCATTTTGTCGAATATATCCGGCAGCAGCTGCGCGACAAAGCGGAAAAATACGGATTCAACATCTATCGGGAAGGTCTTTCTATTTACACCACGCTTGATTCCCGTATGCAGGCATATGCGAACCGGGCAGTGAACGAGCACCTGGCGGAAAAACAAGCAGAGTTTAACAAAATCTGGTCGTGGGATAAGAAAGAAGGACTGCTGGACAAAATCCTTGACCGCGCGGCAAAACAAACTGTACTCTATCGTACATCGTCGAACAAAGACAGTGTGGTTTCAGCACTCAAGAGCAATCCGCGATTTATCGATTCGGTGAAACAAGTCTGGCAGTCCATCGAAGTCGGATTTGTCGCAATCGATCCGAAGACTGGAGGTATCCGCGCCATGGTGGGCGGAAGAAATTACCGGACGTTTCGTTATGGATTGAATCACGTCACACAGATTCGCCGTCAACCAGGTTCATCATTCAAACCGTTTGTCTATACTGTTGCCATCGACAATGGATATCCTCCGACGTACGAACTGCTGAACCAGCCAGTCACCGTAGAGATGGCCGATGGTACGCGATGGACCCCGGGTAACTTTGAAGGTGATGTCGGCGGCAAATCAACCTTACGAAATGCTCTCACCTTTTCACTCAATTTGGTGACGGTTCGCGCGATTATGGAGATTGCACCCAAAGAACAGGTGGTGGAATATGCAAAACGGATGGGGATTAAATCTCCCATTCCTCCGTTTGAATCGATTGCACTCGGTACCGCTCAGGTCACGCCGCTGGAAATGACTTCTGCATTCGGAGTCTTTGCCAACGAAGGAGTCTATGTCGAACCGAATTCGATCCTGAAGATCGAAGATAAAGACGGCAATGTGATCGAAGAGAATTTCCCAGAGAAGAAAGAAGTGTTGAGCAAGGAAACTGCCTACATCATGACGAATATGATGGAGGATGTGGTCAACATTGGATCGGGATTGAGGGTGAGAAATTATTTTCATTATCCTGCCGCAGGAAAGACCGGCACCACGCAAGAATATGCCGATGCTTGGTTCGTCGGTTTCACGCCGCAGCTCGCTGCCGGCATGTGGGTCGGATTCGACGATCAGGCGGTCACGTTCAATTCTGCCGACGGTCAAGGAGGCCGCGCAGCAGCCCCTCTGTTTGGCCGGTTCATGAAATATGTCTACGAAGATAAAACCATTCCAGTGACGCAGCCATATTTCAAGGTCCCGAACGGCGTCGAACGGGATACGATTTGTGCAGAAACGAAGAAATTAGCGACGGAGTTTTGTCCGGTAAAGATTACAGAGATCTTCAATTCAAAATACCTCCCTGCCAAATGCGATCTGCATGTGAGTTCAGATTCGCTGGATACCGGAGATCCGTCGGAGTTTTAAAGAGGTACGGGGAACTGCAGCTTCGCAATAACGCTGCTGTTCTTTTTCAAGAAGAGATTTCTCGGTGTGCCTCACCGTTCCACTGCACGCAACACCCGTTCATATACCACTCGCGTTTCGATATTCTTCATGCAGACAAATGTTCCGATAGGACACGTGTTGCCGCCGTGTATTGCGCATGGCCTGCAAGGTAAGTTTTTAGTTTCGACAACATCATCATGCTCACCGTACGGCGCAAAGCCGAATTCCGGAACAGTCGCACCAAAGATCGCTACAACCGGTGTACGCATTGCAACACCGATATGAAGCGGGGCACTGTCGTTGGTTACCAGCGCTTTGCAGCGTCGGATCACTTCTGCAGATTGCAACAATGACAATTTCCCGGTTGCATTATACACCTGTTTGTGCTTCGTCATATCGATGATCATCTTCCCCAACTCTGCATCTTCCGGACCGCCGATGATCAATACTTCGTATCCATCGTGCGCCAACAGCGAAGCGAGCTCAGCATACCGTTCCGGCAACCATCGTTTGGTGTTCCAGACCGAACCCGGCGCTATAGCAATCATGAAATTCTGCCGGAGGATTTCCCGCTCGAATAAGAACTTATCCGCGAAATGAATATCCTCTTGTGATGGATGAAGTGTTGGAAGTACTTTACGATCCGACGTGATATTCAGCGGCTTCAGCAATTCCAAATTCCGTTCAACTTCATGCTGTGATGCGTTGTATGTTCCGATGCGATTGTAGAAGAACTTCCCTGCCGCTGTGGAAAATCCTATGCGGACAGGTATGCCGCTGGCAGCGACAATCACGGAAGATCGGAACGAACGATGCGGCACAACGGCAAGATCGTACGACCGACGACGGAGAAAGATCGCCATCGCCATCATTCCTCGAAATCCTTTTTGCGTCTTCCGTTTGTCATACTTGATGATTTCACGGACCGCCGGATGATTCGACAGGAATTCCGCAGCTTTCGGTGTTGTAACGACATCGATCGACGCATCTGGAAAATGCGCATGCAGTACCTGGATCATCGGCAATGTAAGAATCACATCGCCAAGGAAGGCTGTTTGGAAGACAAGGATGCGTTTCGGAGGATTCACGACGTTGCTTTCGGGTTCGGATTTCTTGTCAGATACGTTTGTGTATGTTTCCACCGTTTATGCATCCACAACCAGTGGTCCGGATACCGGCGGATATACCGTTCCAATGCCTGGACATGACGGTTCGTGATCTCCTGCATCTTTTCAGCATCTGTTCCAGCGAGATGCTGAGTATCGATCTCTTACAGTTCGATCCGGAATTTCCCCAGACCCTCCCTGATGAGCATTACAAGGATCATTGGAGCGCCGCTGCGTACCTGGAACACGGCCGGTCCCTGATGCGTGGAGGCAGGACGTCCAAAGAAATCTGTATAGATGCCACTTTCCGGTCCGCTCTGATCCGCAATCAGTGCCACCGCTTCATTGTTGGACAGCGCACGGAGCGATTCCCGCAGTGCCCGTTCCATTACCACCAGCTTCGTACCGAATCGGGAACGCATGTTGTTCATGAATTCATTGATGAAAGGATTTCTTTGGATCTGAACAACAATAGTATATTTTTGCGGTACCAGCAGCGGCACCGTAAGCGCACAGAGTTCCCAATTCCCGAAATGGCCGGTAAGTATGATCAATCCTTTCCCGCGCTGCAACAACGAAGTGATTTTGCCTGCATCGGGAAAAGAAATATTCTGCCGAATCTCCTCTTCCGAGAGTTTATCCATATACAT
>JBAYJG010000129.1:0-8665 GCA_041665225.1 Bacteroidota bacterium | reverse complement strand
TATGTGCATCCTGTGACCATGGATGGAACCGTGAAGTATGATTTGGGGTAACATCGAGAATGACCCGAATTCCTTTTGAGTGAGCATCGGCGATGAAATCTTTAAAATCTTGATTTGTGCCATATTCAGGAGCAACATTATAAAAATCGACAATATTATAACCCGGACCATAATGTTGATCGATCGGATAGGCGTTCTTCATCACAGGCATCATCCAAATAACATTAAATCCCATATCCGCTATATACTGCAATCTCGCTTTTGCGGCGGAGAGTGTTCCTTGCGGCGTAAAAGATTTTGGAAACAGAAAATAGACACGAGCTGATTTTACCCATTGTGGATTCGATGCATATGTTGGATTTTCATAATTCCCGTCATTTTTGATCGTGAAATACGATCGAATTGTATCTCCGCCCCCGATTGAATCTTTAACTACGAGAGTAAAATAATATTCTCCCGGAAAAGTCGGTTTCACAATTGCAACCGAAACACTCGTTTGACCCGTTAGGCCCAGCGGAGTTGAGGGATCATCGATCCATTGATACAATAGTTGTCTTCCATCAGGATGCGTGCTTGCCGAAGCGCTGATTGTTAACTGTGAAGAAGTAGCGAACACAACTGATGCTGAAGCATAAGGATTATGATTGACAAGATACGTGAATGCAACAGGATCAGAAGAGACAACGACACCATTTGTATCCACGATCGTTTTAAATGTATTCACTCCTTCCGTTAACGTATCGGTAATAGAAAAGAGACCGTTCGTTACCGCTACAGTCGTTGTATCCACGATATTTCGAATTAATGCGATTTGATGGATCGACGTATCCCCTACCAATCCTCGAAGCTGTTTCAACGGATTATACGTCGAGTAACCGCCCTGTGATGTGATTTGGATAAATCCCCCTTGCACCGTAATATTGACTGTATCGGCATTCGTTCCACCTGCGGAAGACCCGACGGAGAGAATGACGGTGTGTTTACCGTTCACGAGTGTTGTCGGTGATTGAAGGGAAAGTTGTTTTGCCGTTGTATCATAATGACTTCCAATCCCGCTGTATGCTACTCCATCAATTGTCAATGTTATGGTTGAGGTGTCGATAGTTGCGCCGTTCTTCGGAAAGATGAATGCGGAAATATTTGGAAGATTTGACTTCACGATCCCTTGCTTTTGATTCGGCAGAATCTGATAGATCGTCGGATCCTTGGTGATGATAAACGTATTGTTATTATCTTTAGGGTTTTCGTGATGATTCAACGGATCATTCGGCCAGGGAGATGCACCGGAATAATAAAACTTATACTGCCATGCACCGGGAACACCCTCGGAGGGAGGATTCGGATTTCCGCCGACCTGCAGTGAAACAGTTCTTGTCCAGAGATTATCCCCGGAATAGGTCATCGGAGATGCGGCGTTGTTCCACCCGTTAAACTCTCCGACAACGTATATTGCTGGACTCGCAGGAGCATTATAGCGAAATGTTACATCGACATATTCCTGAGCATGAGAATAGACGCTTAGCGCAAGGATGAGAGCCACAAATTTGTTCATTGATTAACCTTTAATTGATCCTAAAAAAATCTTTCCGGATCGTGATGGAATCTCGATTTGAATAATATTTTTGTCAACAACGCGGCAGGTTTCGGCGGTGAATGCATCAGAGAGTTCGGTGATACGGTCGTCAACCTGCAATCGGACAGTCTTCTTCGAATGATTTTTGTTGATACAGACATAGGCGAACGATGTTTTGTACCTTCGTACAAAGGCAATGATATCAACGTTTTCCGGCGGAACGATCCTTACGAATTCGCCACGCCGAAGCGCTGCAGATCGATTCCTAATGCCGATGAGCTTAGTATAAAATTGGAATAGTTCTTTGTCCCATTTTTTTTCATTCCAGATCATCGTGCGCCGGCAGTCTGGATCCTTGCCCCCTTCCATCCCGATCTCATCGCCGTAGTAGATCATCGGTGCCCCGAGATAGGTCATTTGAAAGAGGACCGACAATTCCATTCTCCACCGGCTGCGATGACAGAGGGTAAAATATCGTTCGGTGTCATGACTACCGAGCAGATTCAACATGGCAAAATTATGTTCAGGTGAATACAATGCACGGACCGCATCAATCGAATCGAGAAATTTCTGCGATGTGACCGCATCGGATACGAAATAATCGATGCAGGCGGCACGAAACAAATAATTCATTGTCGCATCGAATTCGTCACCAGCGCACCATTTGCTTGCGTCGTTCCAAATCTCAGCGACGATATAACATTCCGGATTGATGGCCTTCACTGTCGTCCTGAATTCTTTCCAAAATTCATGCGGAATCTCATTGGCAACATCCAATCTCCATCCGTCGATGAAAGGAGTCCATTTCGCAACAACGCCGAACAAGTACTCCTTTACCTCAGGATTTTGAACCATCAGTTTCGGCAATGAACCGTACCCCCACCAGCACTCATAATTGGGAATTCTGGGACTCTTGACCGGGAACGAATAGATATTGAACCATGATGCATATTTTGATTCCGCCCCGTTCTTTACCACATCGCGAAATGCAAAATGATTGACGCCGACGTGATTAAAAACTCCGTCGAGTATCACACGGATCTTATTTTTTCTGCAGATTGAAATGAAATGTTCAAAAAGTTCTTGAGTTCCGAATGATGGATCGATCGTTAAATAGTCGGTAGCGTTGTATTTATGATTTGTCGTTGCTTCAAAAATCGGATTAAGGTAGATCGCAGATATTCCTAGACGCTTCAGATGGTCAATGTGATCGATAATTCCCTGAATATCTCCCCCAAAGAAACTTCCGCTTTTCGGAACTGTTCCCCATTTTTCAATATTCGGGGGATCGTTGGAGAGATCACCATTGGCAAAACGTTCCGGAAATATTTGGTAGAACACCGCGTCCTGAACCCAATCCGGAACTTCTTCAATACGTTTTTGTTCGTCCATGAAACCGCTTCTATGAGTGTCTATAGAAAAGGCAGGACAATCACTCATCCTGCCTTTTGAACATCCTACTGCAACAAACGAATGTGTGAATTATTCATTCTCAGCATTCATCCTTTGCATGTTATTTCAACAACATCATCTTCTTCACTGATGTAAATGAACCTGCTTCAAGGCGATAGATATAAACTCCGGTGGCAAGACGGCTTGCATCGAAGGTTGCGCTATATTTACCAGCTTTTAAGTTTTCATTTACCACCGTTGCAACTTCTTGACCCAACAGATTGAAGATCGTTAAAGTTACACGGCTTTCAGCAGGAATACTGTATTTGATTGTTGTCGAAGGATTGAACGGATTTGGATAGTTTTGATCCAGGGCAAATACGTTCGGAACAGTTTCATCAAGGCGTTGCACGCCCAACGTGGTCTTATGGTTATCATAATCCCATGCAGTGTAATACAATGGATTGATGCTGCCGAAATCTGTTGCAATCGTTGCGGTCGATGTAGCATCGTCGATATTTGCGCTGTGGTTATTTCCATAACCGCTGGCGGAACCGCCTTCGTTATCCCCGCCGTTAACACCGAATTTAAATACTTGACCGATCGTATTGTTGACAGAGTCTTTGTAGTATTGTACCTGCATTGAATAGATATGATCTCCTGCAACTGCGTCGCCATGGGTAGCATCGTCATACATTTTCTTTGCTGTATTGGCGCGCAGTCCTACACCCCATTCATTACCGGTACTATTTCCCCATCCACCAACGGCAGGACCGTTAATCCACACACCCCAATTGTAGACACTATCTTTGTCGCTCGGAATTAATGTCCTGAATGCGCCTTGTGTATCATAAATGGAATCGCCAGCCACCAATTGATAGTACGCCGGTCGAAGGTCGCAGGTAAATGTGACAAGAACATTCTTTGTGAGTTTTTTGGAACTCGGGAAATTAGGAACCCGATGCGCATTTGAACCTGACTTCGATGTATCGAATTGCGTAAAGGTTGCATTATTTGCCGAGACAGGTGCTTTACGTTTTTCCGTTGAACTGCTTCCTGCTTTATCCGTGAAGTCGAAATAATTTTCACGAACTTCTGTTCCATACTTAACATGATAATATTGATACTGCAAAGGCATTCCAACCGCAACACCCGTCACTTTAATCGACGGCGATTCATAAATATTTCCCGATAAACCGACTTTTTTCAGCGTATCGATCAATGTCGCAGAAGCGGTATTGTTGTAACCATAATGAACAACAATAGTATCGCCTGCCTCGAAGCCTTTATTGGCAATGGCTGTCGTGAGGTCGGTATGGAACTTCACGTTAATAGTATCTTTACCGACCGGAGGAATATATGCAGCATTATTGTACCAAACCCATGCAATAGTTGTATCTTTCGCGGGCATGTCAAAGTCACCGCGATTTGCTTCAACATTGCTCGGAAGGACAGACCAATCATCGGTTGGCGATCCATTGATATTATGAACAACAAATTTATACAACACATGGAAAGGGGTTGTTTGAATTGCAGTTTTGTTAAAATAAATCGGAACCACATAAATATTATTCCCATCGTATACAGTCTGTCCGCCGTTTGCATGCGATCCTTGCGGACTTAAGAACACCGATGTACCCCAATCCGCTGCGGTAAATGAACCGCGGACGGCAACTTTATGTTTCGCGGGATCAAAAACGCCTGCCTGAATTGCAGCCTGCATGTTGACTCTGAGATACATAACAACAGTGTCCGTTTTACCAGTCGCAAACGGGGCATCTGTTTGTAGCGAATTATTTTTAAAACCATTTGCATATTCTAACGGTAATGTCGTATCACTGGATCCTACCACTAACCGACGATTACCATTACCCCAATTGGAAGTATTAGCTTCCCAACCGTTATCAGCTCCCGTAATGGAAGATTTAACATTGGTAAAATATTTATAAGGAATGGTGTCACCTGAAGGATAATAACCGCTAAATGTCCAGTAATCTCCTCCGATATTTGTCATTTTGGTGGGTGAATTATTATCCCATGTTAATTGCGCCGATCCACCGCGAACTTGTACAAAAGAATTGGTCTTCAGCGTATCAGGAATACCTGCAGTATTTACGTTGAATGTTACTTTTACTGATTTACCATATTTGTATAATCCGGTTGATCCGCCTCCTACCATTGTCGAAGCATCTTTTCCATCAACAGAGTTGAAATATCCAGAATAAGGAGTCATCAATTTAGTAAATGTTGCTCCACCATCAGTTGAAATCCATGATCCTGCTCCTGAACCGGATGTTCCTACTGCCACGACGGTATTGGTACCGCTGATCGGGAAAACATTTCTGACTTTATTCACAGTTAACGGAACACCTGCTTCAATTTGAATTGAATCTCCCCACGTAACACCACCATCGGTTGTTTTGTAGAGAGGTTGTGCCAGCGTTGAACTGCTACTTGCTTGTCGTCCAATAGCCCACCCGTTGTTGGCATCTTTAAAGGAGACTGAACGGAAATAGTAATTATTCGCTACCGTAGTTGTTAATACATTGACAACATGCGTCCATGTTGCGCCACCATCGGTTGTACGGACAAGGGGAACACCAACTCTATCCGTTCCGGTTGCCATGTAATATGTCACCCAAACATTATTTCCGACAACATCGAGTGCTTTCCCAAAGGTAGCATAGCTATAAGTCTTTGTAACACCCTGAACTTCCGTTGGAATGTTGGTCATACGATTCCAAGTTTTTCCACCGTCGGTACTTTTTGCAATCATCATTCCAAACCAGTCAGCATCACCCACAGCATAAGCTGTCGTGGCATCGGAAAATTTAACACCGTCAAAAAAGGCTGTGTCGGGTGTAGAATACGAAAAAACTGTATCCCATTTTGCTCCTTTATTTTCAGTTCGGAAAATTTTTCCGTCATAGTTCGAAATAATAGCGACGGAATCATTTGCAGCTGAAAGATTCGTCCACCCTCCGTTGATTGTTGTTGGCAGTGCGTATGTACTCCATGAACCTCCGTTGTTACCGGAATAAAATACGTAATCTGTCGCACCGGAATATCCGGATGCCCACACCACACCGCTCGGCAAAAAATTAATGGACTTCATCGTCAGGGAACTAATTCCTACCGTGACAGGAATCCAATCGGAACTTGCAGTAAGCACTGAACTAAGTTCTGATGATTGTGCAGTCGTTCGTGCTTCTCGTTCCTCTTTCAATTTTTCTTGTCTCGCCGAATTTGAAGCGAAAACAATACTTATCGAAAGAAAAGCCAGAAGTATAGTTTTTAAAGCTTTCATAGAATAACTCCTATGTATGTTTATGATGTGTGAATTATGGTGATTTATTGTGTTACGTTGTAGATATATCGAACCCGAACGAAGATTCACCTCCCAAGCGTCAAGTTCTAAAATTTAGACCGTAAAGTCAAAATAATTAAAAGGTAAATCCAACCTCAAAAGTCTGAATTCCTCCAAAAATAACAAACGATTGATAACTATAGTCAACGGTAATAGCGTTGACGGCTGTCAATTCATAGCGGACACCGCCACCTAGTGCATATTTTTCATTTCCATTTTCAAGGAATAGAGCCCGTTTACCGCCTCGGAAAAAGAACATTTCACGCCAGGCAAGTTCTGCTCCAATGTTGAGACTTTCGCCATTATCGCTGGGACGCAGAGCATCAGCAGCAAGGGTTAATCGAACATCGTCGTCTTTTACTGCATCCATTGAAACTCCGGCACGGAACAACAGCGGAAGCGGCCAATCGTCCGTTTTCAAACGAGTCCCGATTGTTGAATTATTCCCATTGTGCGAAGGGTCCAAATCAATCTGTCGAAAGAGATCTTTTCCATCCATTCTCATATCTGAACCGAAATTTGAGATACTCATGCCGATCTTCAATCCATTGAAACCAGTGTTGTAAATTAATCCCACATCAACGGCAACTGACGAAGCGGAAGAATTCCAGATTTTTTGTTGGATGTATTTGCCGGTTCCACCAATGGAGAACCGATCGGTTAAATTCCTTGCATACGATAGAGTGATGGCAAGATCTGATGCTGTCCATGTCTCTCCTGTCCCATCTTGAGCTGTTTCCGTTGTAACAATATCTTCGCCGTAATTTAATTGTGTAATGCTGACTCCAATTGCATTCGTACCATCAAGATTCACTACCACACCGACCCAGTCATATTTTGTTCCGACAAGCCAACTTGTATGAGAAATTTTTGCCTCTGATGTTGATGAAAAAGACATCGCTCCGGGATTATAGTAAATGCTCAATGCATCATTCGACAATGCAACATAGGCGCTTCCGAGAGCAAGCGATCGGGCACCTACCGGCATTCCTAAAAATGCAGCAGCAGAAGTACCGACTTTCGATTGAGCATTTCCGGTCAACACTACACCGCAAAGCATCGTCAGTAGTAGTAAATATTTTTTCAACATACACTCTCCAAAGAAGAAATTACTTTATAATTGCTATTTTACCTGTTTTTGTCCCAACAGATGATTCTACAGCATAGAAATATACGCCGTACGCAACATCCAAGTTTTCGCTTGTTTTCAAATCCCAGGGAACCGTTCCGTTGGAAATATTTCCGTCGGCATGAAGCTCCCGTACCAGTTCTCCGCGAACCGTGAAAATAGAAATCTTCGCATCGAACGGAACATTGCGGAATTCTATCTTACGCTCTCCTCTGCCGGAGGTACCGGGAGGATTTGGTTTTTCAAGGATCGATGCCACAACGTAGGGATTAGGCACTACTCTGATTTTATCCAAATTCTGCGGTACCAATGTTTTTGATATTGTCGGCTTTTCAGATGAAAACCGGAACACGTCCCCTTTCCGGAACGGTTTTGTAATTCTGATTTTTAATGTATCACCTGTTCCGAAATTATACGCCGTGTCGGTGGTAAAAGACAGATGCCACGTATAGCGAAGAGAATCGTTAGCATCTTTGTCAAAAATATACAACTGATCGATCGGTGTTAATTTCCCGTCGTTGTCGTCATCGCTAAAGACAAACTCGGAGAATGCACCGTCCGTTTTATTCCAGATTCGGAAGTTTGTCTGCACAGGAATTGAACCATACAAATCGCTTGAAGTATAAACAATAGAATCAGAGAATATAACGTCATAATCTGCGGGGTACCGTATCGGATTTAGTTCGGGGGAAGTTACCTGAATGGTCGACCAAGTAAAACCGTAAGCCCTGTCTTTTGAAGTGAATCCGGATAACGAATCAATGACATTTATCGCCCAGTCATTCTTAAAACTCAATTGAAGACCATCAAAGATATCAGCATCTTTTGTTTCGTCAGCAAAGGGGGAATTTAATATGTATTTGCTCTTATAAATCGGGTAATATTGGTACGTAATTTTATAGGTAACTAATCCTCCTGAATTCGGCTCTAAATCATTTAAATTTTTAGCCCGAATGGTACCGCGGTCGGTATTAACGATATATTTTGATTCATCGATAAGCGTGCCATCTAATTTCCTCACAGAAATACTTCCCGGAACCAGATGTTGCCTTGGAAGTATCGTTAAGATCGTATCAATACTATTACCGGTAAATGTGTCAGTAAAATAGTCCGTATCCCGGACCGAGTAATATGTTGTCGTCGGGACCATCGAACCGCTGTCGCGTGTATCTTTGAACGACAACTCATAGGTATGTCCGGTAAT
>JBAYJG010000128.1:0-8670 GCA_041665225.1 Bacteroidota bacterium | reverse complement strand
TAGCATTGAACTGCTGAAAAAAGTGAATTCTTTATTGACGCAGAAAGGTTTTGCCGTTGGGAATATCGATTCCACAGTAGTACTGGAAACACCGAAAATTGCACCATATATCGATGCGATGCAGAAGAACATTGCAAGCGCACTTTCTGTTTCGGAAGATATGGTTTCAATCAAAGCTACAACAAATGAAGGAATGGGTTTTATTGGAGTAGGTGAAGGCGCTGTAGCATACGCAGTTACAACTATTATCTCAAACAAATAATCGCATTTTGGAAACTATCATTGCATACCTCCAGCAGCTCAGCCCGATATGGGTTTATGCCGCTATCTTTTTTATTGCATACATAGAAAACCTTTTTCCTCCATCTCCGAGCGATGTCATGATTGTTGCCGGTGGTTACCTCGTCGGTGTAGGTCACATTGATTTCTTTACGGCCCTTTTGATAGCGACCATCGGCAGTACAACGGGTTTCATGACGATGTATAAGATCGGTGATTGGTTTGGACTGAGGATTATTGAAACGGGAAAGATAAAGTTCTTTCCGCTCGAATCGGTCCACAAAGTCGAAATCTGGTTCCGTCATTATGGATACTGGCTAATCATTGTGAATCGTTTTCTTTCCGGGACAAGAGCAGTTGTCGGTTTCTTTGCAGGTATGGCAGAAGTAAAGTTCATTCCGACAGCGATCTTGTGTTTTGTTAGTGCATTTATCTGGAATTGGATTCTGGTGTATGCGGGAACACTGTTGGGAGAAAACTGGGGTTCAATAGGATTTTATCTAAAGACATACAGTCAAGTTGTTACAGGATTGGTGGTTACTGGACTAATCTTCTTGTTTATTGTATGGTATAGAAGAAGAGGAAAAAAGAATGATTGATTTTCTGTACTCGATCGATGTTTTCTTTTTTTTCTTCATTAACCATACAATCAGCAATCCTGTGCTGGACTGGCTTATGCCGTTCATCACAGATTTCAATAAAAATAAGGTAGTTTTAGGGTTAGTCGGAATTTGGTCTCTTATTGTGGTGTGGAAAGGAGGGAAAACCGGCCGTAAGACAATTGCATTGCTGGTTATTACTGTCATTGTTAGTGATCAGCTGAATAGTGCAATACTCAAACAACTCTTTGGGAGAATTCGTCCCTGCCGTGCTTTGGAAGGGGTGAGAATGCTGGTAGATTGCGGCGGAGGGCTGTCGTTTCCTTCATCACACGCTGTAAACAATTTTGCTGCAGCAACTGTTATCTCGAGTTATTATCCTTCCCAGAAATGGTATTGGGTGGCATTTGCCACCCTCGTAGCGCTTTCCAGGCCGTATGTCGGGGTTCATTATCCTTCAGATGTTATCGGAGGTGCACTCATTGGAGTGTGTATCGGAGTAATTATGACAAAAGGGTGGGAGATGACTATAATAAAAGTAAAGAATATACATTCAAATCAAAATACTAACCAATTGTGAAATCACTCTTTAGCTTCGGTCGTCAGAAAAAGTATTTACTTCTATTGTCGGTTTCAACTGCGATTCTGTTAAGTCTTTCGTTCCCTCCATTTCCGTTAGGAGTGTTGGCCTGCGTTGGTTTTGTTCCATTCCTTATTGTTACTGATTCTATCGAATCATTCGCCAGATACTTCCGGTACGCATATGGTACGTTCTTTCTTTTTACATTGATGACGCTGTATTGGGTGGGTGGATTTACACACATGCAAGATCCTTACCTGATGATTGCAGGAGTTGCACTCTATCTGTGGGAACCATTTGTTTTGAGTCTGCCGGCGCTTGTGTATTATTTTGTAAGGTCCAGGACAAGAAATAAATATTCAGCCATGGCTTTTCCATTTATTTGGATAACAATGGAATGGTTGTATGCATACGGTGAACTGGCATTCCCCTGGCTGCATATGGGAAACAGTCAAACGTATCAATTGGAAAAAATACAATTTGCTGATATTACCGGAGTTTATGGGATCTCCTTTTGGGTTTTGATCATTAATGTGCTTGCATACTACCTTGTAAAAGAAATACAGTCCGGCATCAGCTCAAAAAGGCGATATTATCTGATTACAGCCATATTCATTATCTACATAGCCCCAAATTTTTATAAAGGATACGTTCCTTCATCAACACAAAGCGGTAAAAAGAGCATCGCCGTAGGAATTATCCAACCAAATATCGATCCATGGACCAAATGGGAAGGAGCAAATACTTATTCAACTCGTTGGGAGCAAGTGCAGCATTATTTAGGACTTATAAGAAAACATGTAAACAATAATGTAGATGTTGTTGTGCTTCCTGAATCAGCAATCTTGCTGAATCTTCCAATGCAATATCCACAAATGCAAGAATTCAAAAATGTTATCGACAGTTTGAATGTCTCTGTTATTTCCGGGTATGTTAGTGTAAAGTACTACGAACAGGAGAATGCTCCGCCGACCAGCAGCACATTTAAAGGAACCAATATCAGGTATGATTCCTTTAATTCTATCATGTTTGTTGAACCAAACAATGACTGGGTGCAGACATACAGTAAAATGAGGTTGGTACCGTTTGCAGAAAGGATTCCGTATGCAGATAAGGTCCCGTTTTTGATCGAGCCGCTGCGGTGGGGTGTTGGAATCAGCAACTGGGGCTTAGCTCATGATAGTACGGTGTTTGAGAGTGCTACATTCAAATCCAAGTTTCTCGCTATGGTTTGCTATGAATCAATCTTTCCGGAATTTGTCTCACGGTTTGTTGATAAAGGGGCGGAATTCCTGGTATTCACAACTAATGACAGCTGGTGGGGAAACACTTCCGGCGCTCGTCAGCATAATCAATATGCCATTTTAAGAGCCGTTGAGAACAGGCGATGGGTTGTCCGTTGTGCCAATGGCGGTATTTCGTCCTTTATCGATCCGACCGGGCAAATGTATGATAAGACAACAATGTATACAGAAGCATATATTCAACATTCCATTCAGCCATTTCAGCAAAAAACTTTTTACACTATCCATGGGGATTGGTTTGCAAGAATTTGTGCGAGCATAACTGCAATTATTTTTTTATTTTCAATAGGTTATGGCTTTTTCAGAAAGTAAATATGAGTAAACAATTCATTGATCTGCGGAGTGACACAGTAACGAAACCATCCAAAGCAATGCGTGATGCGATGGCAAATGCTGAAGTCGGGGATGATGTGTTCGGAGAAGATCCGACTGTGATGAAACTGCAGGAGACGGTTGCCGGTATCCTGGGAAAAGAAAAAGCATTATACGTTACCAGCGGTTGTCTAAGCAATCAATTGGGACTGAAAGCGCATACGGAAATGGGGGATGAGGTAATCATGGAACAGGATGCGCACATGTTCAATTATGAAACCGCTGCGCCATCCGTTATGTCCGGAGTACAGGTGAAGACTGTAGCCGGCATTCGCGGTGTGTTTCGGGCGGAGGATCTTCCGCCGCATATCCGTCCCTCCGTATATTACATGCCGAAGACAAAGGTCGTCTGCGTTGAGAATACTCATAACCGGGCGGGCGGGACAATATTTCCGCTTGCGGAGATTAAAAAACTTTCTGCGTTTTGTAAAAAGCAGGGTATCCTGTTTCACCTGGACGGAGCACGATTGTGGAATGCATCCGTTGCAACAGGAATTCCCGTTAAAGAATGGGCAAGTTATTTTGATTCCGTCTCTGTTTGTTTCTCAAAAGGACTTGGAGCGCCTGTCGGTTCTGCTATCTGCGGAACAAAAGAATTCATCACAAAAGCGCACAAATGGCGAAAAGTGTTCGGTGGTGGGATGCGTCAATCCGGCATTATCGCTGCAGGCGCGTTATATGCGCTGCAGCATAATATTGAACGACTGAAAGAAGATCACGAAAAGGCGAGATATTTTGCACAGGAACTTTCCAGCATCCCAGTTTTCGACATTGATCTTGAAAGCGTACAAACCAATATTGTCCTTGTCGATGTGAAAAAAACAGGCAAAACCCCGCAACAGGTGATCGATGTAATGAAAGAATATGACATCCTGATTTCGGGCGGGACCTTTACAACATTCCGCGCCGTGATGCATCTTGATGTGTCGATGGATCAGGTGAAGCATTCTGTGGAAAATTTCAAACAGGTATTTGCATAGGACAGAATATTGTGGATCTTTCGAATTTTCGTCATACATATGAGATTAAGATCCGTAATTATGAGATCGATTGGCAGGGAATCGTCCACAATGGGAATTACCTGTTATACTTCGAAGTTGCACGTGTTGATTATTTCAAAACAGTCGGATTGAAAGTCGATGAACGATCGATCAACGGTTCGGTCAGGATAGTGATCGTTCGTAACGAGCTCGATTATTTCAATTCTGCAACGTTCGACGATGTACTGAAAGTCTACACGCGCGTCCTTTCGATTAATAATTCAAGTTTTACGTGTGAAGCGATTATGATGCATGCTGAAAAGCAAATTCCAGTTGCTAAAAATATTGCTGTATTAGTTTGGACAGATCCCAAAACAGGAAAATCAACTCCGGTGCCAATGGAACTCCGGAAATTAGTGGACACCTATGAAAAAGGTAAAGCCGCTATCCTTTGGCCAAAGGTGGAAGTATAGTGTATGATAGCATTTGAAGAATTTAAATCACTGGCAACCAGAGGCAATGTCATTCCGTTATTCGACGAAATTCTTGCGGATACGGAAACTCCTGTTTCTGTCTATCTAAAAGTGCGAAATGAAAGTCCGTACTCATTTTTGCTGGAAAGCATCGATGGCGGAGAAAAGATCGGGCGATATTCGTTCATCGGTTTCAATCCGTTCAGTAACTTTATTATTAGGGGAGCGTCATTCGAGATTCAATCGCGGCATCCCGATGTTACGGTACTGCCGAATCTTGTGAAAGGGATTTCCAATCCCGTCGAGGCCTTAAAGAAGATATTCTCGCATTATAAAACTGCACATGTCGACGGTTTGCCGAGGCTGGCCAGCGGTGCGATCGGATATTTTGGTTATGAAACTGTTCAACTGATCGAAAATATTCCGTCTGCGAAATTCGATGAATTGAAACTGGATGATTCGCTGCTGATGTTTCTGGACACGTTGTTCGTGTTCGATAATGTTAAGCGAAAATTGCTGCTCGTATCGAATGCATATGTGCCGGGAGGTTCCTCTGAAGCGTACATGAAGGCAGAATATGAGAAGGCAGCGGAAGAGATCCGCAAGATGAGGCAGATTCTGAAAAAAACGGTTTCCGAAGAAATGCAACCTTCAGCAGTAGGTCCATTGGAACACGCTGTCTCAAAGAGCGAATATGAAGCAATGGTGAAACGGTCGATCGCCTACATTGTGGAAGGGGATATCTTCCAAGTGTTGCCGTCGCACCGGATGAAACGGAAATATGACGGTGATCCATTTGCGATTTACCGGATGCTGCGGGTGATCAATCCGTCGCCGTATATGTATTACTTTTCGCTGAACGGTTTGTGCATCGCCGGCTCATCTCCCGAGTTATTAGTACGAGTAGAGAACGGCATCGTGGAAACCCGTCCTCTTGCCGGAACACGGAAGAGGGGTGCGACGGATGAAGAAGATGAAGCGCTGGCAAAAGAGCTTCTCGCTGATCCAAAAGAACTCGCAGAACATTTAATGCTGATCGATTTGGGACGTAACGATATCGGCAGGATCAGCGAGTTCGGTAAAGTGGACGTGACTGAATACATGGTGATTGAAAAATATTCGCATGTCATGCATATTGTTTCCAACGTCAAAGGAAAATTGAAGAAAGAACTGTCGGCTATTGATGCATTTTTTTCTTGTTTCCCGGCGGGCACGCTTTCCGGAGCGCCGAAGATTCGTGCTATGGAAGTCATCGCCGAACTGGAACCGGTGAAACGGGGTATTTACGGCGGTGCAATCGGCTACCTGGATTTTTCAGGAAACCTCGACTCCTGCATTGCGATCCGGACAACAATCATCAAAGACGGTTACGCATATTTTCAAGCAGGTGCCGGAGTGGTGTATGATTCGATACCGGAACGAGAGTATCAGGAAACACTTATTAAAATGGGTGCCGTTATTCGTGCTGTGGAAGCGACAACAACTCTTTCGTAGTGCCATTCCTGCGTCCCAAAGTGATCCCTTTGGGAAAAGCGGGAACCCAGATTATTAAATATTTGAAACAGCATAGATTCCCACCAAAAGCATGGGGGAATGACGAAATAATTTATGATCCTTATTATCGATAATTACGATTCCTTTACGTACAATCTCGTCCAGTACCTCGGTGAGATGAATGTTGAATTACAGATCGTCCGCAACGATAAAATAACGCTCGACGGGATCAGAGCGCGGTCGCCGGCCGGGATCGTAATTTCGCCAGGACCATGCACGCCGAAGGAAGCAGGTGTTTCTGTTCCGTTGATCAAGGAATTCTTTACATCCATTCCGATCCTAGGTGTCTGCCTCGGTCATCAATCCATCGGTGAAGCATTCGGCGGAGATGTGATTAAGGCGCCGAACGTTGTGCATGGCAAAACGTCGCAAGTGCTACATCAGGGTAAAGGGATCTTCCGGTCGATACCGGATAAGTTTCAGGCTGCGCGATACCATTCGCTCGTGATCGATCCGCGGACAATGCCTGCTGTGCTCGAAGTAACGGCAACGACTGCAGACGGAGTTGTGATGGGAGTGCAGCATACGAAATATCCGGTGTTTGGAGTTCAATTCCATCCGGAATCGATCGCAACTCAGCATGGGAAAATATTGCTGCGCAATTTTATTGAGAAAAATTATTAGAGTGTATGGATAAAGCACAAATCTCTGGCATTCTTGATGAGGTAGGAACGCTTCTTGAATTGAAAGGGGAGAATCCGTTCAAGAGCAGGGCGTTCCATAATGCTGCACGACTCCTTTCCGGAATTACAGAGGATATTACGGTATTGGTGGAGAGCGGCGACATCCGGAAGATCAAAGGGATCGGAGAAAGCACTGCGAAGATCATTTCTGATCTTGTACTGACAGGAAAATCTCCAGATCATGAAAGCTTGAAGAAAGGATTTCCACCCGGTATTTTCGACATGATGAAGATACAAGGCATGGGTCCGAAGAAAGTAGCATTCTTGTATAAAAAGATGAAGATCTCTTCCGTCGACGGCCTGGAAAAAGCAGCAAAAGCGGGGAAGCTGGAAAAACTGGAAGGCTTCGGCAAAAAAACGGAAGAGAACATCCTGTTGGGAATCGAACAACTCCGAAAATATTCCTCTAAATTCCACATCAATGTAGCAGAACAGGCTTCTCAAGCAATCTTTGAAGTTGTTAAATCGCACACCGGAACAATCCGTGCAGAAATAGCCGGGAGTCTTCGTCGCCGGAAAGAGACGATTGGCGACATAGATATTGTCGTCAGCGCGAAACCGAAGGATGTGAAAGCGATCATGAAATCATTCGTCGACCATCCGAGCGTCGAACGGGTCACTGGCGAGGGTGAAACAAAATCCAGTGTTGTGCTGCAGTCCGGGATCAATTGTGATCTGCGCGTTGTGGATGACGCCGAATTTCCGTTCGCATTGAATTATTTCACCGGAAGTAAAGAGCATAATGTCCGTATCCGTTCACTTGCACGTGACCATGGTTGGACCTTGAACGAATATGCTTTCACAGCGCTGGAAGCGGGTAGGAAGGGTCCAAAGGCGAAAAAGATCCCCGTGTGCCGTACTGAAGCGGATATTTACAAGGCGGTCGGCCTATCGTACGTGGAACCTGAACTTCGTGAGGATACCGGTGAGATCGAAGCAGCTGCTTCGGGAAAACTCCCGAATTTGGTAACCTACAACGACATTCGAGGAACATTTCATTGCCATACGAATTATAGCGACGGACATAATACGCTTGCGGAAATGGCAGTAGGAGCGCAAAAACTCGGTTGGGAATATCTTGGCATAGCCGATCACAGCAAAATTGCTGCTTATGCGAATGGATTATCCGAAGAGCGTGTAAAGAAGCAACACAAGGAAATTGATACTCTGAATGACTCTTTTAACGACTTTCGGCTCTTTGAAGGGACTGAAGTTGATATCCTTACGAATGGAGATCTCGATTTCAGTGACAAGGTTTTATCGACATTTGATTATGTCGTAGCATCGGTCCACAGCAATTTTAAACTGTCCGAAGCAGATATGACCAAACGCATTTTGAAGGCACTGAAGAACAAGCATGTGACCATTTTGGGACATCTGACGGGTAGGTTGCTGTTGGAACGGGACGGGTACCCGTTAAACCAGACTGAGATCATCAATGCTGCTGCAGATCTCGGGAAGATAATCGAAATAAATGCTCATCCGATGAGACTGGATTTAGACTGGAGAATGGTGCGGTATGCCATCAGCAAAGGTGTAATGATTGCAATCAATCCCGATTCACACGTCGTTTCAGGTTTGACAGATGTTCGCTACGGAGTTGGGATTGCAAGAAAAGGGTGGTGCGAGAAGAAAGATATATTGAATACAAGAACTACGAAACAGATTGAGTCTTATTTGAAGAGATGATGAGTGCTTTTCTTCTTCATTGTTGACTTAACATAATACATATTATATCTATACACGGTATGTAAAATAGGCGGATATCAAGAGATTCTTACTTTCTCTATTATGCATCTATTTCCCCTGTAAACGTCACGACTGCATTTCCTTTAAGATGAACATC
>JBAYJG010000127.1:0-8680 GCA_041665225.1 Bacteroidota bacterium | reverse complement strand
CTTCCGCGTGACGGTACGAGCTGCCGGAGAATCGGCAAAATCTTCCGGAAATCTGCTTGTGCAGGATTTCTTTGACGGCATGCTGAAACTGATTGCCTATGCGGATGAACAAGGAAAGATCAAAAGCGATCCGTTTGCCGATATCATCCGCGATATTGGCGACAGATTATCCGTTGCGTTGAAAGAAACGCATGGAGGCATCACACATCTGAAAAATTTGACAAAATATATCAACGATCCTAAAGAACTTTTCTCAAAGAGATAATATGGAACAACAACAACCGATCTATGCGGTGATTATGGCAGGCGGTGTCGGATCACGTTTCTGGCCCCGCAGCCGCGAAAAGAATCCGAAGCAACTCTTGGAAATCGTCGGCGAAGGCACCATGATCCAGAATACCGTTAAACGATTGAAGGGATTTGTTGACGAAAAGAATGTCTTCGTAGTGACCAATAAACTACAGAAGAATGCGATTATCAAGCAATTGCCAAACGTTCCCCCAGAGAACATCATTGTTGAGCCGGTTGGCAGGAATACGGCGCCGTGCATCGGACTGGCGGCTTTGTTTATCGACCGACTGGATCCGAAAGGGATCATGATCGTTTTGCCGGCAGATCATATCATCGGCAACGAACCGGAGTTTATCCGTGTGCTGAAAACAGCATCACAAGTAGCGCACATCACCGCGGGATTGGTAACAATCGGCATCCATCCGACACATCCAGAAACAGGATACGGCTATATCCAGGCAAAAGATAAGAGCGAAGAAACACAGCCGGTGAACATCGACGGCGTATTTGAAGTGAAGACATTTGCCGAAAAGCCGAATTATGCGACGGCGATTAAATTTCTGGAGAGCGGCGATTTTTACTGGAACAGCGGCATGTTCATCTGGCGTGTGGATACAATTCTGAATGAGATTCACCGCAGTTTACCCGAACTGCATGGTCAGTTAATGAATCTTCAGCCATCCATTGGCACTCCGTTGTTCGAACAGAATCTCGAAACAGTATACGGACTCATCCGCGGTATCTCTATCGATTATGGTGTGATGGAAAAGGCACAGCGAGTGTATGGAGTGAAAGGGGATTTCGGCTGGAATGATTTGGGATCGTGGGATGAAGTGAACAGGATTTCCAAAAAGGATGAACAGGGAAACTATCATCATGGTAAAGTGATCTCTGTGAATTCCAAGAATACCTACGTTCACACATCGGACAAATTGATTGCCGCCGTCGGATTGGAAGATGTTATTATTATCAATACGCCGGACGCTATCCTCGTGTGCAAAAAAGGGGCTTCACAGGATGTGAAGGAGATCGTCGATCACCTGAAACGAAAACAGATGAATGAATATCTCTAAGAACTCTTTCGACATGGTTCTCGATTCCAGACACCGCTTGCACCAAATGCGGATCTTGAATTTCTTTTTCGCAGTACTGCTGAGTATCATCATCTCATCGTGCGCATCATCTCCTCGGTTTACCAAGGATCGATTCTCCGAGCCGAAGGTCTCACCATTGAAAACACCCGCAACTTCCACTAATGGCAAAGCGACCGTTTATACGGGGATTGCTTCGTACTATGCGCATGATTTTCACGGTAAGAAAACGGCGAATGGAGAAATGTATGATATGCATGGATTGACTGCAGCACATCGTTCGTTCCCATTCAATACCAAAGTGCGTGTGACGAACAAGGATAATGGAAAGTCCTGCATCATCCGTGTGAATGACCGCGGACCGTTCAAATTGGAGCGGATCATGGATCTGTCGCTTGGCGCTGCTGAAGCGTTGGATATGATGAAAACCGGGACTGCCAACGTTACGCTGGAAGTCCTGGAGTGGGGAGAATAGAGCTAATTTCCTTTTGCGGCATCCTCATAGGCACTTTGGTGTGCCTGATCGACCTGCACCAATAATTGATAGATGTTCTGATCGCTGTATTCTTTAAACACTTCTGCGAGCTCACCGTACTTCGTATCAAAAAAATTCTTGAAGAGGATGGCGCGCGGGTTTGTGCTTTGCTTTAGCGTTTTGATGTTGTTGATCAGCGCGAGCATATTTTCGAACGCTTTCTCCGATTTTGTTGCAAGCAGATCTAATCCTTTAAAGTGATATGAATACCATCCTTCGCGGAACGGTTGATTGTTTGGATTCAGAATCTCTTCGAGAAGATTATATTTGCTGTAATTCGATCCGGTACCCCGGTCCCAACCCGACGCACTGGAAGGAGCCTGGTTGCACATGTTGAACGCCTTTCGAAAATATTCTGTGCCGCTCAGTTTGTCGTACGAATCGTAATCGAATCCCAGGATCAGATACACATAGAAATCTAAAAAATCTGTCAGGGGGTCATAGAGTGATTCATTCCTGAAAAGCGGTTGCCCATCGATATAAACAAAATCCCACTTGTCATCAAAAATACGAAGCATGGGTGTGTTCTTGGAGGATCTGTTCTTACCGACGTAGATGGGTCGGGAACTGCCGATAAAGACCTGGGCCTTGTACGAATTGCCGTCAGAGGCCGATGTGAAAAAAATGTTCATCGTGCATTTTATTTTCTCTCCACCCAGATCATCTGTTGACCATTTCTGAGAATTAATGTAGTTTTCCACATCGCGTTCGAATCGAACTAACTTATCTTTCGCTGCAGAGACCTGATCGAAGTTTACCGAAACATCGCATTCTACTTGCGCATATCCTAAGAGTGTTACAGTACAACAAAGCATCAACAGTCGTAGCATTTCACAACCTTTCAGGGAATGTTATGCATCAATATAAAATTTTCATCTTCCTCATTCAAGTAATACTAATAGCGCAACCGCTTATCAGCGGATTCGAGCGGACTTCTCAACCAACGCAGGTGTTCAGCAGAGGGATGTCAGGTTCGGCGCTGTATTCTGCTGAGAATATATGGCTGAATCCAGCTTCCATTGCACGGATCTCTTCAATGCGGACGACAGTGTTTTACTCGCCTTCTCCCTTCCAACTGGAACAGCTGTCGAATTATGGATTGATAATTTCGAGGGCATTTCCATTTGCCGCAATGGCTGTTGGGTTCTCCTCCTTTGGATTTTCACTGTATCGCGAAAGCACCGGATCTCTTTTCCTTGGTGCGTTGATCAATGACGAGTTTGCCGCAGGCATTGGTTGGAATTTGTATCATCTGTCCATTGAGCATTATGGATCGTCGATCAACGGAGTATTGGATGCAGGAATGATCTATTCGCTTTCCGAACAATTCAATATTAGTTTGGTGATCCAGAATGTGAACGGAGCGTCATTTGACGGCGAGGATGATATACCTCGAGTGTTGATTTCCGGAATATCGTATGCGCTAACAGAACGTGGCATAGTGCACGTTGATATCGTAAAAGATGTTCGGTTTCCATTGGCATATCGCGCCGGATTCAATGTCCGGCTGCATGAGAATATTGTCGTGAATGCTGGGACACGCACTGATTCATCCCTATTGTGCGGGGGAATTGGAATCGTAGTTTCCGATTGGCAGGTTGATTATGGGATTGCATCGCATGCAGAACTTGGTGTAACACATTCTCTCGGCATTACTTATCATCCATAAGTATGGTTGGATGCAGATGAAAAAAATATATTTCCTTTTGCTCTGGATTCCTATTGGCATAAAGGCACAAGATACGGTGCATACGTTGGATCAGTCTGTGGTGGAAGGGATCATGGGAGAGAGCAGAGAAGATCAGGATGCTCAAATGCAAGGTGAAGCATTGGAATATTTATTATCCCATCCTGTATCTCTTATCCATCCACGGTATGATGAATTGTTGAACGTGCCGCATGTTTCACCCTTGCTGGCTGAATCAATTATTCGCTTTACTGATACAGTTACCATCACGAACATCAGCCAGCTTATGTACGTTTCGCTGATGACGCCGGCATTGCTGGAAAAAATATCACCCTTTATTACGCTAGAACAACTCCAAGAGGATGACCACCGATGGTCACTGCTCCCTGTGGAAGCAGTGTCACGGACCAGAATTGAGCGACGATTGCAGATAACAAAAGGATATGCTCAGGGAAAGTATGGAGGGGATAACAATGCACTGTATCAGCGACTGAGATTCGGGAATGAAATCTATGAGTTGGCCGGAGTAACGGAAAAGGATGCCGGTGAGAACTATCACAATGCATTTGTGTCCGGATATCTGCATGTGCGAGATCAATCGTTTGTAGAAGATCTTGTGGTAGGGAATTATACCATTGCTTCATCGCAGGGACTAGTCTTATCCAGAAATATGAAACCAGTCAAGGGTGCTGAAACAGCTGGACAACCAATGCTCAAAGGGAAGTATATTACTCCGGTCGTTTCCACAGAAGAGTTTCGGTACTTCCAGGGTGCTGCGGTGCGGCTGCATTTTGGCAGCATGACTGTGATGGGGTTCTATTCCGGGAGGAATCTGCCGGCGACTGTGGATCCTGCAGGTACTGTGACGAGTCTCTACACTTCCGGGATTTTTCGCACACGCGATGAATTGGGGAAAGTGAAATCACTATATGAACGCACAGCCGGCGGTGTTGTGGAATTCTCTTCTGACGGGAAAGCATCAGTTGTCATGACAACGATGAATGTTACGTATTCAAAGTTACTCTCATCGAATGTGCTTGATCTTCACGGAAAACGTTCGCTCAACGCGGGAAGTGTGGCATGGCATCTTCCATTGTCAGGAGTCAGCACATATGGAGAAGTAGCGACAAATAATGGAGAAACGTTCAGCCAATCGATGGGAGCAATAATAAATATTTCAAAATCGTTTTCTGCCGGGTACCATCATCGGTCATATTCCCAAGGATATGTCAGTCCGTTTGCACATCCATTCGGCGAGTTGAGTACGATCAGTGACGGAGAACAGGGAGAGTATCTTGGTATTCAATGCATGGTAGAGAATGCGTCTGTAAGTATGTATGTTGATCAGTTCAGGCGACCCGACCGGTCCGATGGATTTATGCTCACAGGAAAAGAAGTCTTCTTCCGGTGCGCTATTCCTGTCACGCCATCGTATGAGTCTTTGGTGCAAATTCGACGGAATCTGTCTTCCGGTGTCGATGAAAGGGTACAGACGAATTATCGGATTATGAATATAGTGAAACCAATCACTCGCCTAACCATTTCACACAGGATAGAAATTATTACTGTGGCGCACAGTCTTCAGGTTCGGAATGAGAACGGATTGTTGACATTTCTTGAAGGTTCCTTTACGAACAGAGGTTCTGGATTTCGGTTGAAATCCAGAATAATATTTTTTGACACGGATTCATATGATTCCCGCGTCTATCAATATGAGTCTGATGTTGCGGGAAATTTTTCCAATCCGCCATTGTACGGCAAGGGTATCCGATGGTATTTAGTCGCGGGATATGAGATCTTCAATAATTTCTCCGTGTCACTTAAATACTCCGAGACAAAAAAACTCAACGAGACTGTTCTTGGTGGCGGCGATGAAGAGATCCGGGGAAACACGGAGAGCCGGTTCGCAGTTCAATTGGATTTTCAGATGTAACGAATTTTCCGTAAATTAATGCAATGAATTCTGTTGGGAAAAATAAAACTGTTGTTCTTGGAATGTCCGGCGGTGTGGATTCATCCGTTTGCGCTGCATTGTTGGTAGAACAAGGGTATTCCGTCATTGGTGTGACGATCAAAACATTCAATTATGACGATGTGGGCGGGACGATCGAAGGGGATAAAAGCTGCTGTTCGCTGGATGGGATCAATGATGCACGGTTGATCGCTGCCAAACTCGGTTTTCCACACTATGTAATGGACTTTTCCGAAGTCTTTGGTGCTCAAGTGATCGATAATTTCATCGATGAGTATATGCATGGCCGAACCCCAAATCCGTGCGTCATTTGCAATCGGAAAATCAAATGGGAAGAATTGCTGCGGAAAGGGAAGCAGCTTGGTGCGGATTATGTAGCGATGGGCCATTACGCAAAACTCCGTGTTGATGATTCCACCAAACGGTATGTGATCTCCCGCGGAAAGGATGTAAAGAAGGATCAGTCCTACATGCTGTGGAATGTGACGCAGGAATCGTTGGATCACACACTATTTCCATTGGCGGAATATACAAAGGAGGAAGTCCGGGCACTTGCTGTGAAGTACGGCCTGCGGACAGCAGCCAAAGGTGAGAGTTTCGAAATCTGTTTCATCACTGATAATAATTACGAACGATTTTTGAAACATAAGCTGCCGGATCTGGAGAAACAGGTTGCCGGCGGGAAGATTGTGATGAACGGAGATAAGGTCGGTGAACATACGGGATTTCCGTTCTACACCGTTGGTCAACGAAAAGGTCTCGGTATCGCACATCCTGATCCGTTGTATGTCACATCCATTGATTATAAGAACAATAGCATCAATGTCGGGTATGAGGATGAACTCTTACACCGTCAGTTGACTGCGTCAAAATTAAACCTGATCAAGTACGATTCTCTGCGAGAGGGGAAACGGTTAACAGTAAAGATCCGCTATAAAGATACCGATGAGTCTGCTCTTGTTACGCAGCTGGATGGGAGCGGAAACGGTGAAGGCCGTGTGACGATTGAATTTGAAAAGCCGAAACGAGCCATCACTCCCGGACAATCGGTTGTCTTTTATGAAGGAGAAGATCTTGTTGGCGGCGCAATCATCGATCAGGCACTCCGTTGAATAGCTGACGTTCTTGCCGAAGGAATTTCTGAATGGCAACTCCCGCTTCCAAATTTATCTTCCCGATTCTTCTAATTCTCGCGGTGACAACTGTTTCCTTTATTCCGGCATTCACCAACGGCTGGACATCGTGGGATGATGACGTCTATGTCACCGACAATCCCGCCGTACAAAACATATCTGCGGAGAATCTCAAACTGGTCTTTACAACAGCGGTGAATGGATCGTATCTTCCATTGACAATGATCTCGTATATGATAGACTATCAGATCGGAGGATTCGATCCGAGAGTGTATCACTCCACGAACATTCTTTTGCATCTTATAAATTCCTGTCTTCTGTTCTGGTTGATGTATCAATTGTCAGGAAGCATAGTCGCATCGCTCGTTGCTGGGCTGTTATTCGGTATCCATCCGATGCGTGTTGAATCAGTTGCCTGGATCTCGGGCAGGAAAGATGTCCTCTCCATGATGTTCTTCCTGCTATCCTCAATTGCATATCTTCGCTACGTACGAGTGGGAAGGCAATCGTTGCTGTCAGTCTCTTTTATCCTTTTCTTTTTTGCGCTGCTTTCAAAAATCATCGTCCTGACATTTCCGCTGATTCTTCTGCTGTTCGATATGGTAAAGAAAAGGAATGTGACAGCAGGAATTCTCTGGGAAAAAGTGCCGTTCGCTTTGATCGCAACCGCATTCTCCGTTTTAGGATTGATCGGACAACAAAGCGTACACGCAGTGAAACGTTCAAACAGTGTCATTGAAAACGGAATTGTTTCTCTTCATGGGATTGTATTTTATATCGAAAAACTCTTTCTGCCGATAAATCTGTCAAATGTCTATCCATATCCTTCCCCATTGCCATTGCAGTTTTTTGTGTATACGATTATCGCACTCATCGCAATATTGGTTGTATGGAAATATCGTGAGCAACGCATCATAGCTTTCGGCATGGCATTCTACATCGTTTCATTGCTGCCGGTGTTGCAGTTTGTCCGGTTCAGTCAAATATTTGCAGCGGACCGATTCACTTACTTTGCCTATATCGGACTGTTTTATATTGCCGGGATGTATTCTGCCAAGGGGTGGGAACTGGGGAAAAAGCGAATCATCATTCCCATAATGGTGATTGTTCTTGTCGCTTGTTCGTATCTCACCTGGGAACGATGCGAAGTGTGGAAGGATAGTAATACACTGTGGAAGGATATGCTGTCCAAATACCCCAACGCATTAAGTGAAAACAGTTTTCAGAATAGACACGATCTATTTCCGGTCCAGCCAGTCCAACAATCCCGTAATAAAGGTAAGGGGATGTGGCGGGCATCCGGGAATGAACAGATCGACCGGATGATCGTTGATAAATTGACGGTTTAATTCTGGTGAGTCCTTGAAAATCCCTCCTGAAATTGCGCAAGCGCCAACCAGAATGTTGATCTTCGGCGACGGGACTGCATCATAACATAAAAATGTTGCTTCCGCCATTGCCTTCGGCAGCGGGCCGGTGATGACGATCCCGTCTGCATGACGCGGCGATGCAACAAATTCTATCCCAAACCTTCCCATATCAAAATTCACATTGCTCAACGCATTCAATTCCAATTCACATCCGTTGCAACCGCCGGCGGAGATCTGACGGAGTTTTAACGATTTTCCGAAATATTTTCGGATCTTTTCCGACGCAAGTTCAGGGGTGATCTGCTTTTGCGTGCCGTCAACAACAAGTTGCTGACGCGAACTGCAAGCCAAGTGATATTCATTGGTAAAATGAATCGCTTGTTCGGGGCACTGCTGTTCGCATAAGGGACAGAAGACGCATAATCCCAAATCGATCGATAACGGATTGAGTGTGATGGCATTCGTCGGACAGACCTGCTGGCATTCCTTGCATCCGTCCGGGCATTTCTCGGGATGCAGTTCCGGCATGCCGCGGAAGAGAGGCGGTAACGCAGCATGGTGAACATCGTGGACGATAGGGTCGCCCTGAAGCACGCGAAGT
>JBAYJG010000126.1:0-8696 GCA_041665225.1 Bacteroidota bacterium | reverse complement strand
TGACGAACATGGTGTTCGATAAATATCCCGAACTTGCAGCAGGAATTAAGGGATTGTCCGAAGAAACAACCACCGGCGTACATCGCCTGTATGACCGAATGAAGAATGGCACGCTGCTGATGCCTGCCATCAACGTGAACGATTCCGTCACGAAATCGAAGTTCGACAATAAGTACGGATGCCGCGAATCGCTGGTCGATGCTATCCGCCGCGCAACAGATCTGATGCTTGCCGGAAAGGTTGCCGTTGTGGCAGGATTCGGCGATGTGGGTAAAGGTTCGGCTGATTCGCTCCGCGATGCGAAAGTTCGCGTGATCGTCACGGAGATCGATCCTATCTGTGCACTGCAGGCGGCGATGGAAGGATATGAAGTGAAGCGGATGGATGAAGCGGTGAAAGAGGCCGATATCATCGTCACCACCACCGGAAACAAGAATATCATCACCGCAAAGCATTTTAAAGCGATGAAGCACAATGCCATCGTGTGCAATATCGGACATTTCGATATTGAGATCGACATGGCATGGTTGAACGCGAATTACGGAAAGACAAAAGATACCATCAAGCCGCAGGTGGATAAATACACCATCGACGGCAAGGATATCATTGTGCTGGCAGAAGGACGTCTCGTCAATCTTGGTTGTGCCATGGGCCATCCGTCATTCGTCATGTCCAATTCATTCACCAATCAAGTGCTTGCGCAATTGGAACTGTGGAACCATTCGGAAAAATATGAGAAGAAGGTCTATACACTTCCCAAGCATTTGGATGAAAAGGTTGCACGCCTCCACTTGAAGAAGATCGGCGTGGAGCTCGATGTCCTGACGGAAGATCAGGCGCAATATATTGGCGTTGCGGTTGAAGGGCCATACAAACCGGAATATTACCGCTATTAATTAGTCTCGGGTAGGAGAATAAAAAATCCCCGGAGCATTCGCTTCGGGGATTTTTTGCGTTTAAGGATATGTTAACAGTACTACCGTTCTTTCATCACGACAGCATAGCGTTCATTCAATGCTAGCCACGATCGTACATGTTTTGGATGGATCCAGTCATTGCCAATCTCTTTCCACTCCGGAAGAGTGTGGGGCAGTCCGATGCTGTCCACGAAATGTTCTTCTACGATGAAGCATTGATTCTTGAACGGCAGCAGATATCCTTTCCCTTCCAGCAGCACCTTCTTCGCCTGCGAATATTTGGCGAACCAGATGTTCCAATATGTGGTGAATCCTTTTGGATAGAACTGTTCTGTAATCTCCGCCAGCGGTGACGTTTCGGCAGCATCGTCGATAGCCGATTTCAGTTCTGTCCAGGAATGGTAGCCATTTTCTTCCGCCAGCACTGTTAACGCATGCTTTAGCTGCAGATCAGATACAGGCAGCGTTGCAAATGCCGGTAGGTGCAGAAATCGCGCGATGGCATAAGAATCGCCCTGGTGAGCATGTTTCAGCAAAAGATCTGCTTCGTTCTTGAGAAATTCGTAGTGTGCGTGAAATATATTCATACAAACTCCTGTTCTTCTATCGTTTGCCCTTATTTGATAGATGGCGAAGCCACGGCTTTGCCGGAAGTTTAAGAATATATGTTTTGTCGAATGGTGCAAGATGAGGTTCTCTTTTAGGGCTCAGGCGTTCTTGCAAGCCTAATGATATAAGGTAATCAAAATTGTTTGGAAATCATTGAAAATATTTTTTTCTTCATGAAAGATGATAACATCGCAAAATGAACTAATTATGGCTATCTTTATGTTATAGAATGTAACTTGATCATAGACCGAAGGATTGTTCAATGAAAACATTTGCCACAGTACTTATCACCATTGTTATCGCGATCGGATCGATTCCGGCGCAGGAGAAAATAAAAAGCATGAATGCACCGATCTACAACTTTACGATGAAAACACTTGCGGGAAAAGAGCAGGCATTGGCAGATTTTAAAGGGAAAGTGGTTATGGTGGTTAATACCGCATCGTTTTGCGGTTATACACCGCAATACAAGGATCTCGAAGCGGTGTATAAACAATACAAAGACAAAGGCTTCGTTATCATTGGATTCCCGTCGAACAACTTCGGCAAACAGGAACCGGGAAGCGATGGGGATATTGCGGCATTCTGTGAACGCAATTATGGTGTCTCGTTTCCGATGTTCAGCAAGATCAGCGTGAAGGGGAGCGATATTCATCCGCTGTACAAATACCTGACGACTGAAACGCCGTTCAAAGAGGAGATCGCCTGGAATTTTACGAAATTCCTTGTTGATAAGAACGGCAATGTAGCTGCGAAATTTCCATCAAAAGTAAAACCGAACGAAAAGGAAGTGCTTGCAAAGATCGACGAACTGCTTGCACAGAAATAAAGACTCCATAGCATACTCATTTGTCCTTTCGCTGCGATCGTTGAGAGGAATGTCAAAAGGAAACCGGGAAAACGGTTTCCTTTTTTATTATATTTAAACACCATGATGAAAATAGTTGACGTACGAAAGAAGAATACCACTGCAATTCGTTCGATATCAGGTCCATCGGATAATTCGGCTGTTGAAGCCGTTGTTGCGCAGATTCTCCGCAAGGTCCAGACGGAGGGAGATGCAGCACTGCGGTATTATGCAAAAAAATTCGATAATGCAGAACTTCGTTCAATTGCCGTGACTCCAAGGGAGATCACAGCCGCACAAAAACGCGCAGATAAGAATTTTGTCCGGATCCTGAATGCCGCAGCAGTGAATATTCGAAAATTTCATCGAGCGCAGCTTCGAAAACCATTCAAAATAAACGTGAAGAATGCTTCTCTGCTTCGGCAAATATACCGTCCGATTGAAAAAGTCGGGGTGTACGTCCCCGGAGGGAAAGCGGTATATCCTTCCACCGTGCTGATGAATGTTATTCCGGCGCAGGTGGCGGGTGTCAAAGAGATCCACCTTGTATCACCACCCGACAAAAACGGGAATATTCACCCCGATGTACTTCTTGCTGCATCACTGCTTGGAATTAAAAATGTTTATAGAGTTGGAGGCGCTCAAGCGATAGCCGCGCTTGCATACGGAACAAAAACAATTCCTGCGGTGGATATGATCGTCGGACCGGGAAATATCTATGTTGCAACCGCAAAACGGATGGTGTACGGCACTGTCGGCATTGACGGTTTTGCGGGTCCAAGCGAAGTGGTGATTCTTGCTGATGCCACTGCTAATCCGACCTTTATCGCATCCGATCTTCTGGCGCAGGCGGAGCACGACGAACGTGCAGTTCCTTTGCTCGTTACGCCTAGTCGTGCATTTGCGGAAAAAGTGAACAGAGAATTGAAACGCTTACTTGATGTTCAGCCACGCAAACATATTCTGGCTAAGTCTCTGAAAGGACAAGGAAGAATTTATCTTGTATCATCGCTGCAGCAGGGAATTGCAGTGACCAACGCTCTTGCCCCGGAGCATTTGGAAATTATTACGTCCAACGATGAACGGGTATTGCAACAGATTCACCATGCTGGCTCAATTTTTCTTGGAAACTATTCGCCGGTTGCTATCGGCGATTACTTTGCAGGACCTAATCACGTGCTGCCGACTGAACGGACGGCACGCTTTACGTCACCGTTATCGGTCGACAATTTCATTAAAAAATCGAGTGTAATCCGATACTCTCAAAAAAGAATGCTCGCCGTGGCAGATGACGTGGCACTGTTTGCCGAGAGAGAGGGATTGACCGCGCACGCGCTTTCTTTGAGACTGAGGAAAAAATAAGACACATGACATTCATGAAGAATATAAAACAATCTGTTCGGGAACTGGAAGCCTATTCAGTAAAAAGCAAACCGCTTTCGCCCGATCTCATCAAGCTCAATCAGAACGAAAACCCGTTCGACCTTCCTGCTGAATTGAAACGGGAACTGATCGAGGAATTCCTGCAGCAACCGTGGAATCGTTATCCTGATGTTTTCCCGACGCGATTGATTGAAGCGCTGTCGCAGTTTGTCGGTGTACCCATGGAAAGCATCATCGCGGCGAACGGATCGAACGAATTGATGTACTCGGTGCTGATGGCGATCGTTTCAAAAGGAACGAAAGTGCTGATCCCGACTCCGACATTCTTCCTTTACGAAAAGATCGTCAAGATCCTGGAAGGAGAACTGATCAGCGTCCCGGCGAAACCCGACCTTTCGTTTGATGTGGAGCAGATTCTTGCGACTGCAGCAAAGGAACAACCGACGCTCATCATTTTGAATTCTCCTAACAGTCCTACTGGACAGATGCTGACGATTGAGAATGTTGAACGGATCATTGCGGGGACTGATGCATTCGTACTTGTGGATGAAGCGTACATCGAATTTGCCGATATGCCTTCTGTTCTACCGTTACTGAAAAAATACGATCGGCTCATCATTCTGCGCACTTTCTCCAAAGCATTCTCCCTTGCGGGATTGCGGATAGGATATCTGTTGGCACAGCCGGCCGTATGCGCTGAACTGTTGAAACCAAAAATCCCGTTCACAGTCAACAATTTGTCAATGGCTGCAGCGGTGCGAGTGATGGGGGAAAAGAAATTGATTTCCGATCGAATTCGATATATTAAGGCAGAAAAAGAGAAATTGTACAGGAAATTGTCGGAGATGAATGAAATCAAAGTCTTTTCTTCACAGACAAATTTCCTTATCTTCCGAACAAAGAAAAATGCAAAAGTGCTGTTTGATCGATTGCTTTCCGAAAATGTTTTGATCCGCGATGTCAGTTCGTACCCGATGCTGGAAAATACGCTTCGGGTAAATGCCGGCACGGAATCGGAAAACACAGTATTTCTCACAGCCGTGCAAAAACATTTGAAATAATTGGATGACCCGAACTGAAAGCGTTCAGGAGATCCGCTCACACACAGGAGTTCAATGAAGATCTTAGTTCTGGTAAATCATGTTCCGGATACGGAAACGAAAGTAAAGGTTGGAGCAGATGGGAAAGTGATCGATCCGGCAGGAGTCAACTTCATGTTGAATCCATATGATGAATTCGGCGTTGAAGAAGCATTAAAGACGAAACAGCAGTTCGGCGGAGAAGTAACGGTCGTTTCTTTGGGCGGTGATTCCAACAAAGAGACACTCCGCAAAGCGTTGGCGATGGGATGCGATAAGGCAGTTCTGTTGAAGAACAGTGCAGTGCGCGATTCTTACGCAGTAGCGTATGCACTTGCGGAATATGCAAAAGAATATGGTCCAGATATCATCTTTGCAGGAAAACAGTCCATCGATTATGATGATGCTCAGGTCGGCGGATTAGTCGCAGAAATTCTCGGAATACCATCAGTGTCGGTCGTCGTCAAATTGACGATCACTGACGGGAACATCGTTGCGGAACGTGAAATTGAAGGCGGTCATGAGATCGTGCATGCAAAACTGCCGGCACTCATCAGCGCTCAAAAAGGATTGAATGAGCCGCGATATCCTTCACTTAAAGGGATCATGGATTCGAAGCGCAAACCGATCGAAGAGAAAATACCTGCTGCTGTGGATACACGTGTGGAAGTTATTGGAATGAGTAAACCGCCTGCGAAAGCGCAGGGAAAGATCGTTGGGACAGACGCATCTGCGGCTGCCGAGTTGGTCCGCTTATTGCACGAAGAAGCAAAAGTGATCTAATCATTTAATCTGGATAAAATAGCTATGAAAATTTTAGCATTTGCGGAACAGCGGAACGGGCAATTCAAAAAAACAGCATTTGAAGTCGTAAAAGCTGCAAAAACAGTTGCAGATGAAGTGCAGGGAGAAACGATCGCCGTTGTCATCGGCAACGGTTGCACAGCGATTGCCAGTCAGCTCGGCGGCTTTGGTGCAACCAAAGTCGTTGTGATAGACGATGCACGTCTGGAGTTATACTCGGCGACGGCATACGCAAAGATCATTGCAGAAGTGGCAAAAACAGAATCGGCAGAAATTGTTTTCCTGCCGGCTAGTGAAATGGGAAAGGATGTTGCCCCCCGTGTTGCAGTGAAATTAGAAGCGGGACTTGCAGCTGGCTGCACTGCGATCAACATCAGTCAAGGAACCATCACGGCAACACGTCCTGTTTATGCCGGTAAAGGATTGATCGATGTTTCCGTGAAAACAGCAAGGAAGATCTTCACGCTGCGGCCGAATGTTTTTACAGCAGGAACATCAAACGGTTCAGCAGCAGCGGTGGAAACAAAAAAAATCGAATTATCGGATGCTGATTTTTCTGTTGTAGTCAAAGAGGTGAAGACGGCCAGCGGTAAAAAAGATGTTGCAGAAGCAGATATCATCGTCTCCGGCGGCAGAGGATTGAAAGGCCCGGAGCATTTCAGCATGATCGAAGATCTCGCCGGCTCCCTGGGAGCAGCAGTGGGCGCTTCGCGTGCCGTGGTTGATGCAGGCTGGAGACCCCACGACGAACAAGTGGGACAGACGGGTAAAACTGTTTCCCCCTCGTTGTATGTTGCGGTTGCGATTTCCGGTGCTGTGCAGCATCTGGCGGGAATGTCATCGTCAAAATACATCGTTGCCATCAATAAAGATAAAGATGCACCGATCTTTTCTGTCGCAGACTATGCCATCGTTGGGGATGCGTTTGAAGTCGTTCCGGCATTGACTGCAGAAGTAAAGAAATTACTCGGCAAGTGATGCAGCGTATTGCACCTTGATTTGAAATTTGACATACTCGCAGTAACGAAGAATTAGGAGAAGTATTGTGGAGAAAGTTCAGGTTGACATACTCGGCTTATCGACCAGCCCGTCGAGTGCCGGTGCGTATGCATTGATTTTGAAAGAAACGAACGGAAAGCGGAAATTGCCGATCATTATCGGTGCGTTTGAAGCTCAATCGATCGCGCTGGAATTGGAAGGCATGAAACCGCCGCGGCCCCTTACACATGATCTGATGAGGAATATCATCGATACATTCGCCGTTTCGTTGAATGAAGTATGCATTAACGAACTTCGCGATGGAACATTCTACGCAAAACTGACGATTGAAGGATTAAGCGACACCCAGGAAATCGATTCCCGTCCGAGCGATGCTATCGCTCTGGCAGTCCGGTATGGTGCGCCGATCTATGTCGGCGAAGAGGTCTTGAACGAAGCGGGAGTTATTTCCGAGGATGATGAAGAGACTGTAGAAACCGGGACCAAAGAAGAATCCGAACCGGTACAAAAACCGCTGTCAAAATTGGAACAATTGCAATCATCACTGAAAGATGCCATCGAAAAGGAAGATTACGAGAAGGCGGCAAAACTGCGGGATGATATCAGAAAACTTGGGATTATGGATCAATAAAAAACCGCGAAAGCGGTTTTTTATTGAAGGAGGGAGAGCATTTCTTTTACAGCCTGCTCCAGTCCGACAAATGCTCCACGGGAAATAATCGCATGTCCTATGCTCATTTCATCAATGGGCGAATGATCCGCAACTGCCTTCACATTACGATAGTTCAATCCATGCCCGGCGTTGACCTCGAGTTCTAACTGTTTCCCGAATTTCGCAGCATTCATGATTTCCGATAATGTCCGCTGTACATCAGCTGTCTTGCGTGCTTCTGCATACTCGCCGGTGTGAATTTCGATCATATCAGCGCCGATTTCTTTTGACGTTTCAATGTGCGATTGCAAGGGATTGATAAACAGGCTGACCGGAATGTTTTTTGAATGGAACTGTTGAATGACAGTTCTCAAATGTTCTTTGTGAGTCAAAACGTCCAATCCGCCTTCTGTTGTCAACTCCTGCCGTTTTTCCGGGACGAGTGTTACCAGATCGGGAACGACATCAAGGGCGATCCGCACGATCTCTTCGGAAGCGCCCATTTCCAGATCAAGTTTTGTTGAAATTGTTTCTCGCAATTTCCAAACATCCTGGTCTTTGATATGTCGGCGATCTTCCCGAAGATGAACCACAATTCCATCAGCACCGGCACGTTCGCAAATAATGGCTGCTTCAACGGGATCCGGTTCCGATCCGCCACGCGCGTTTCTTAACGTCGCTATATGGTCGATATTGATACAAAGTCTCATAGTTCTTCACAAAAATTACATAAATTCATTGATTATTCAAAGGATTTGAACCTGTTGTTTCGTAACTTTTTATTCCACGGGTCGTAGAAAAGTGACACAATTTCCACGGAGATTCACATGAAACAACTGTATACACTTTTACTTTCCCTCTGCTTTATCCTTCCCATTGCATCTGCACAGGATGATAACTATGAAAGAAGAATCGATGAAACAGCTGACAACGTCAGTACATTCGTTGAGAATCTCGTCGAGCAAATTGAGACGCATGTAGACCGAATCGTTGATGATCGGTCTCACCGGATCGAATATTCGGATGACGAGGAGTATCAGGATCAAGACAAAAGAAAGACGATCCCTTCAGCTGATGCCGTTACGCTCAATGGAAATACAGAAATTGCGGAGCAGGATACGGTACAGGGGGATCTTGTTGTAAAGAACGGTACATTAACAGTGCGTGGAACGGTGACTGGAGATGTTTTGGTTGTCAACGGCGATATTGAATTGAAAAGTACTTCCAAAGTTTATGGAAATGTGCGTGCTATGAACGGCGGCATCACCAAAGAGGACGGCGCATTTGTAGAAGGATATACTGAACAATCTGCTTCTACCTCTTCACGGACCTCCAAACGCAAAAATACCTACAGGACGAAATATTCCTACTCGTTCAAACCGTATTTCTGGAACAGGGAAAATGTT
>JBAYJG010000125.1:0-8728 GCA_041665225.1 Bacteroidota bacterium | reverse complement strand
TTGGGATAATTTTGATGTAAAGCAAAATTCAGTGGCATGTTTTGGTCTGTGTGAACACTTGCTGGTTTGCCGAAACCTGCAAAGGTCTTTCCGATATTTTGGATGTCGACAATCCACCGGTACTTCGGATCGAGGAACGGATATTCATACTTCATACTGGACGTATCACTCCTCATATCCAGTGCCATCCAATCAAATGCGAGAAAGTACGACTGCCATCGGTTATTGGGGTCGACCATTTTCACGCCAACTGGACCATTTGAAAGTGCATCCGCGAAAAGAACAATGCCGTTGGAAGAAGGCTGCAGTTTATCCATCCTGTTTGTAAATAATGGGATCTCGTAATACGGGTGATACCAAAGTGTCACAGTATCTTTTGTCAGGTTCTCTGGAATGAATCCGAACACGTCGTCGTCGGAAATGGCGTTGGACACTGTCAGCTGCCAAGGATATTTTACATCGGAAAAATTGTTCTGCTTATATGGGAAGTCTTGCTGAACGATTCCCTTCACACCGAAATATTTCACGTGCGGATCGGAATCCGCAAAGACTGTATCGAGTTTGTTACTGATGACTCCATGGTCCTGATCCGCAACAATGTAATACCGTTTCGTCCCTGCGGGAAGAGAACTGCTGTTCTCCAGCCAAGCTCCTGAATATGCTGTGAGGTCGAATATTCCCCCTTCGCCGGCCACTTCCACGATTGCATTATATTTTTCGAACAATACAGACAGGTCTGTGATCGTATACCTTCGTGCATCACAGAAATCATAATATGGTTGAACGCCGAAATCTGTCTTCATTGTGTATTTAAGATAGATAGAAGGATCGGATGTGCCGGATGGGAGCGTCTTTCCATTGAACAGCAGTAAGAGAGGATTTTTTTTCTGAACAATGAGGTATTCATACACCGGAGATTTTGTCGTTCTGCCCTGAGTATCAGCAGCGGTAATATAATAGAAAACCGAATCCCCAGGTTGAGCGGCCGGAACTGTTCCTGCGAAGACAAAGCCATTCTCGCGGGCCATTGGCGTCGATTGCCACGATCCGCTGCCGATTTTTGTGAAGAGTTGCACATCCACCGGATCGCTAACCGATTGGGTCTTGACCGTTGCACTTAATATTCGTTCGTGCGTTACGGCAGAATTCAGCAATTTAGCAATTGACACCTTTGGTCTTGGTGCGGTTGTATATTCCACGATCATGAACATGCCCCATTCAAAGTCGCCGCGCAGCCACCATCCCCGGTCAGCAGATGAAAGACGTCCGCGCGGATAGAATTTATAGGAATGGAACGGATGTTCTGGGTTGGGGAAGGAGGTGACCTCCTGCCGGACACCGGCAGTACTGGTGGCAGTATTCAGGACGGTAAATCCGATCAATTGATTTTCCTTGAACTTCATCGTGTCGCCGGTGGCGAGCAAATCGATACTGTGCCAGGAATATGATTGCACTGGCACATTGAGTCCCCCTTTTTTCCACGGTGCTTCAATGCCGAGCGGATCGAATGCATAGTGGAGTGAATCGCTTGAATGAGGAGGAAAAATCCACGTTGTGTCCGTTGCCAATTCACGGAATGCCGTAACTTGATTGATGGGATCGTCCGCTTTGACATAATAACCGGTGTTCTTTACATGTTGAGTGTTCGGAACATCCAACAGTCGCGGATTGGGATACCACATCCGGATGTTCACTTCTTTTGTTTCGCCGATATCGCTGGCGATGGCCCACCACACTTCACGGACAAATCCCTCGCCGAACGGCTGATACCATTGCATCATCATCTCTTCTTCAAGGTTGCCAAATTCGTAGGAGAGATCTTTGTCCTTGGGATAGTTCTTCATCGTGTCGAGGAATGGCGATGCAGTGTGTTGTCTGTGCATTAATCCGTACCGCTGCATTGCTTCGGGAAATTGCTCGCCGGATCGCAACGGCACTGCTTCCTGTTTTCCATCCGATGTGAGATGCAAAAGGAATCTATGCTGAGCCATCGCAAATGAAGAGATGAACGCTATAAAAAAGCAAATCCGCAGTATTGATCGAGGTGCCATCATGGAAAAAATACTATAATTTCTTCAGGGAGTAAACTTAAGAAATTCTAACAACCCGCGTATTTTCAGGTGAGTGTGATATACTATAGGAGTATAGGATAATGCAGCTGCAATAATCCTTGAAACGTTTAATGCTGAAAGAAAACTGGTTTCAGTAGAAAAAGCGTGACAACTATTATACATGTTTTCAGGGCTTCCATTGTCAGCAATCTCTTTAAAAACACAAATCCCGCCAGGGGCGGGATTTGAGAAAAGCTGTTGAATATATGAATCTAGAACGTATGATTGTTCTTATTGACATCAATTGCATTTCCGGCAAGATCGACGACGCCCGAATTGACAATCAATACATCACCCGCTTCAATGGAACCTTTGGTGAGGGTAAGACGAACAACATACTGCAGACTGATGTTATCGTATCCCATATATACCGATTCAAGGACGACCGTTCCTTCACCTCCGCCGGAGTTGACAACACTGTAATTTTCATTTGCCTGTGCTGCGGTCTTTGCGAGCGGTTCGGTGAATCGAATATACACGTATTCTCCGCTAGTGATTGACGCGGAAGAATCGATGATTGTACTGCTCACTTGCGGAGCAACTTCATCCTTTACGGTAATAATGTTGCTGACAGCTCCTTCCATCAAGTCTTTGCTGATGCCGTAAACTTTGTACGACACGGAGAATGCGGCATAGGGATCACGGTCGACTGGAGGATTATAGCTGCTGACCAGATTTCCGGTATTATCGTCATAGCGAGTGTCCATAACATTATCGGCGAGAAGCTTGTACGATTCACCGTTGATGCTGCGATAGATTCTGTAACTGCGGGCATTGGCATCAAAGTTCCAATCCAGACCAACCGTACCTCCGGTGAAGTTCAACGGGGAATAGCCAAGTCCAGAATTTTGCCGCCGTGTGAGCGAAGGAGCGCCCGGCAGAGTTGACGTTCCGTTCGTCGTAATATTGAGATTTTCAAAGTCACCGATGACGGGGCTTGCCACGAATCCATTATTTGCACGGTCGGTCATATTTCCGAGTGCTGCGGAAATGTCCACCTGATATTTTGCCGAACCGACAATATCCTTCGGTGTAACGGTAAGGAGGGTGAAGGTTGTATCCCATGCGATAGTGAGCGAAATATTGCCGGTGGATTTCTTCATCCCGACGAAATTGACATGAATATCATCAATGAGCGTGCCGAGACCGAGCGGCGCTTTATCGGTGGTGTACGGAGTCTGTTTTACCGGTTCGCTGAATTTGTACGTGATAGTCAGGCTGTTGGGATTCACATCGCTTTGGTTCTCCGGCGTGATCAGTGTAACATACGGATTCACATTATCAGCTTGAGTGATGAGAATCCGCTCTGCATTTACTTGTTGGCGGAGGTTGATCGTATTCTTGTTGATCGGCAGTGAAAGAAATGTATTGAGACTGCCTTCAAGAATGCCGTCTGCAGATAGTGCTTCGATATCTACTGTCGTGCCGCCTTCAACTTTATTGAACGTGTACTTTCCGTTGCCGTCCGTTTGCGTGGTTTGCAGTACGTCGCCGTTGGGCTCTTTCAGATACACTGTTGCCCCGTTGACCGCGACGTATCGTTCGTCCACTACCGAACCGTTGATGGTCGCATTCATCTTCCCCACATCAAAGCGGATATTCGCGGCAAGCCCTTCGACCGGTACTTTCGCAGAATCTTCATTATTCAGGTCGATGAACGTGACGTTCAGAATAGTGTTGATATAGAACTCCCTGTATTTCGGTTCGTTTTCCGGTATGGACTTATTCACTTCCACCAGCGATACCGTTAAGTGGTATGTGCCGGTGGTGATTCCTGTTGTTGCGTCCTTGTTGCACGGTACATTCGCGAACGAAAAACTTCCCGATGCGTCTGTTGATGTTGTTGTCACTCCGCCGTTGAAACCGACAGAGACAACTGCGCCGTTCACCGGTTTTTCCGTATGCCGGTCAATAATCTTTCCGCTGATGGTGCCGACCGGTTTCAGCGTGTTGTAATTCACCACCGTTGTTGTGCCGGGAGTGACCGGATTATTTTCGTCCTTTTTTAATTCATCGCACCCCGCGGAAAACAGGATCGCAATGAATAAAAAAGAAACAAGTCGTAGAGAAGCCATAATACCTCCTGTGATAGAAATGGAAAATTTTGTTTGTCCCCTTACTAGGGGCAAATATCCAGAAAATTATCGCAAAAGAAAAGAACCGATATCACACGATGCACAGCCTCTTTCCCGAGTGAATTCGTTGTTTTTCAGGGATAATTAAAGTAAGTTGAGGTAACACAGTCAATCTTTTTATCATTTTATTCATTTCGAATGGAACAAGCAGAAAAATTATCGCGGCCGATTGTACAGCAATTAGATGAAATTTTAGGAACGCCTTTTAAAGTCCTGGACGACGGTTTTATCCGCGTGGTAGATTACATGGGCAGCGACGAGTCCATCGTGCAGGCAGCACGCGTCTCATACGGAAAAGGGACAAAGAAAGTCAGCGAGGACCGCGGGCTTATCCGGTACCTCCTCCGGCATCAGCATACAACACCCTTCGAGATGTGCGAGATCAAGTTCCATGTGCGGGTGCCGATGGATTGCTGGAGACAGTGGATCCGTCACCGTACGGCGAATGTGAATGAATATTCCACCCGCTATTCGCTGGCAATTGATGCATCGCAGCGTGCAGGAGACGACATGTGGCGGATGCAGTCCAAAGACAACAAGCAGGGGAGCGAAGGATTCTTCGATCATGAAACGGGAAAGAAATTTTCCGAACAGGAATTACAGCTGCAAAATCTTTCCCGCTCAATTTACGAAGAACGGGTGAACGCCGGTATGGCACGCGAACAAGCGCGGAAAGATCTTCCCCTTTCCACCTATACCGAAGCATACTGGAAAGTCGACCTTCACAACCTTCTGCACTTTCTCTGGCTGAGAATGGACTCGCATGCACAATACGAGATCCGGGCCTATGCGAATGTCATCGGCAATGAAATTGTGAAACGCTGGGTGCCGTTCGCCTGGGAAGCGTTTCAGGATTACAAGGTCAATGCATCATCCCTTTCACGCATCGAGATGGAGATCATTAAGTCACTGAACAGCAAAGGGAAGGACGCGGCGATCGAAACGGCGCGTTCGTTCGGACTGCTGC
Source organism: Bacteroidota bacterium (assembly GCA_041665225.1). Lineage (GTDB taxonomy): Bacteria > Bacteroidota > Ignavibacteria > UBA10030 > UBA8401 > UBA8401. The sequence goes on along the minus strand of JBAYJG010000125.1, from coordinate 3,515 downwards.
CGCCTGCCGGTCAGGAAATAAAGGGGAACCGCGAACGGAATGATATCGAAATGAAGTTCACACAGTTGGGGATTCCGATTCCGTGGAAATAAGATGAAGATGCTTCATCAATCATATCAACAAATTAAAGCGCCGGAACTGTTCGGGGACCGTTGGTACAATTCCGAACCGCTCTCTATCCGGGCTGCGTTAGGTCAGAACATTCTGTTGTTCTTCTGGAACTACACGTCTCAGGCGTCGATGAGAATGCTGCCGACGATTAAGGAATGGTACGCCGCCTATGCGGATATGGGCCTGATCTGTATTGGCGTGCATGCGCCGGAATTTTCCTTTGCAAAAAAATTCCAGAAGGTGGAAAGCGCCATTCTAAGACAAGAGATACAATTTCCTGTGGTGGTTGATAATGATTGCCTGATTTCGGATGCGTACCGTATTACGGAATTTCCTGCGCTCGTATTGATTGCCGCGAACGGAAATGTCTACGATGTTGTAACACAATTGTTTTCCTTCACTCGCCTTGAACGCTCCATCCAATACTTGCTTCGTCAGTCGGGATTTTTCGGCGAACTGCCGATGCTCCAATCCATAGACACAGAGCAAGTGTTGTCGCGCCATGCATCGGAACTGACGACCGGATATATGCATGGTTCGCTAGGTAATGCGGAAGGATACAGTCCTGAACTCGCATCGGAATATCAGGATCCTCATTTCTATGTGGAAGGGAAGTTCTATGCCCATGGTGTTTGGAAAGCTGAACGGAATGCCTTCCAATATGCCGGGGAACCGAACGAAGGATATCTGATCTGCCAAAGCGACGGAGACAGCGTTGATGCACTCATTGGCAGCGAGCTGAAAAGCTCCGTGTGTGTCACCGTGAACGATATGACACTGCTGCTGGAACAGATGGGTGCAGATGTGAAACGCGATGCCAAAGGAAATTCGATCGTCGCCGTAAACGAACCGCAGTTCGCGTCTGTCTTTCGCGGTAGGGAAAAGCAACAACATACCGTTAAATTCATCCCTTCCGCTCCCGGGGTCACCTTCTACAAACTCTCCTTCTTTAAGGAGCGCGCCGATGCCGGCGAAGCACACCTGATTCGAAATAATTGAATTCTCCATGACCAATCGTGTTACTGAACTCTTTTCCATCAACGTACCGATTATTCAGGCGGGAATGGTGTGGGTGTCTGGTTGGAAACTCGCCTCCGCAGTTTCCAATGCAGGCGGACTCGGATTGATCGGTGCCGGTTCCATGAAACCGGATCTGCTCCGCGAACATCTTGGGAAAGCTGCTGTTGCAACGACAAAACCATTTGGAGTGAATGTACCGCTGCTGCGGGGCGATATTGACGATCTGATCGCGGTCATGTTGAGTGAACAGGTAAAAATTATTTTTACATCTGCCGGTCATCCAGGAAGACATATCGAAAAATTCAAAAAGGCAGGTTGCATTGTCGTCCATGTCATCGCTAATGTGAAGCAGGCGTTGAAAGCGGAAGAGGTCGGCTGCGATGCAATTGTTGCGGAAGGATACGAGGCGGGCGGACATAACGGGATTGATGAGATCACCACGCTCACCCTGATTCCGCAGGTGGTTGATGCTGTAAAGATTCCGGTGATTGCTGCGGGAGGGATTGCCGACGGACGCGGGATGATGGCGGCATTTTCACTTGGAGCGGAAGCTGTGCAAGTCGGGACTCGCTTCGCTGCAACAGTCGAATCCTCTGCACATGCATTGTATAAACAAAAGATTGTCGATGCGAAGGACGGCGATACTGTTCTGACGTATCACAACATCCTTCCGGTCCGGGCGATGAGAAATCCGTTTATGGATCAGGTGCAGAAGGAGGAAGTTCAAAAGGGAATGACGCGGGAACGGATGATGGAACTCCATGCGAAGGGACGCGAACGAAAAGGGATCTTTGAAGGGAACTGGGAAGAAGGGGAACTGGAAATGGGGCAGAGCTCAGGACTTGTCCGGGAGATTCTTCCGGCGGCAGACGTCATCAGCCGCATGATGAAAGAATTCGAAGAAACAAAAAAGAAACTCACCGCATGACGATCACATTCGTCGTCAGCAAAATTGTAAATACTCTTCAGCTATGATAGACGAACAGCAACGATCGATATGGATCCTCTTTCTGACCATAACACTGACACTCGTGACGTTGCCGTTTCTTTTCGTTACGTACGTTCCCAGCGCCGACCTTCCGCAGCATCTATCACAAATCAAACTGTTTCTAACGAACGTTTCCAACCAACCGGATTCACCATATACGATTCATTATTTTGGTGCGAATCTTCTGGTGTATTGGATGATGCTTGTGTTCTGGTGGATCTTCCCACCGGTATTGGCGGGGAAAATAACAATGTTTGTTCTTGCGTTATCGTGGGTGATCTCCGTGTTTGTGCTGGCTCGACGGGAAGGACGTTCACCGGTAACAGCATTGCTTGCCTCTGTTGTTATCTTTAACTCCAGTCTCTATTGGGGATTTGTAAATTTCCTGTCCGGTTTCCCAATCTTTATCATTTGGTATCTTGTTGTTGTGAAGAGACATAAGGAACAGGTCACCAGCGCCCACGTTGCTGCGATCATGATCATTAGTCTGTTTCTTTTCTTTGCACATTCGTTATGGCTGGTACTTGCCGCAACTGTGCTGATCTTGTTTGATGTTGTAAAAAGGGCGGGATGGAAGAATATATTTTCCCATGGAGGATCCTTGATCCCTGCAATGATCGTTGCGGGATTGTGGTACCCGAAACTTGCAGCAACGCGGACCACGATGGGATTCGATACTGCGCCGCACTGGTTTGTTCTGCCATACGAACGGCTGAATCCCCAGTGGATCATTAACGCCGTTTTTGGCGGACTGCAAGGGCCGTCCGAATGGATCCTCCTCTTCGGAATCCTCCTCTGGATTATCATGTCCATCGTGACCAATAGGAAAGAATTCTGGTCTCAGGTGAATTTGGATTTGCTGATTATTGGAGGCCTGCTGATGATCGGTGTTTTCAGTATGCCGGACAAATTCATGAATACCATCTCGTTTGCATCGCGGTGGTTTCCGGTTGCGATGATTTTTTTACTGCTCTCTCTGCCGATGCCTCGAATTCCGCAGGCAGTGTACGCAACGGCGGCATTGTTTCTCTTGTTCACGTTCATGGTAACGACAGCGTTTGCCTGGAGCCGGTTCGAACAGAACGAACTCAGCGGGTTACCCGATGCGCTCGAAATGGTGCCGGAGAATGTCCGGGTGCTGGGATTGGACTATGTAAAAAAAAGCCAGTACATCGAAGGACGACCTTATATCCAGGCCTTTGCGTATGCGCAAGTGCTTCATGGCGGCATGTTGAATTTTTCTTTTGCGGAACATAATACCGGCATCGTCGTGCCGAAAAGCAGTGCCGCGGCGCCGAAATGGACCCCGGGACTGGAATGGGTGGCGGAATACGTGATGCAGGAAGATATCCAGAAATTCGATTTCGTCCTGATTAATGCACAGGATGATCTCCAT
>JBAYJG010000124.1:0-8756 GCA_041665225.1 Bacteroidota bacterium | reverse complement strand
GGTCAGCACCCGCAGTGTATTAAAGATTCCATCCGGAAACAGCGTGGTATTCCAATTGAACGTTCCTGTCCCGGCAGATTCGATGCCGATCAATGACCACTCGGTATTGTCCTTTGAACAATAGATGTACGAAATTGTTTTCCCAGCAGCACCGGCAACGTTCCACGCAACGTTCACTGTTCCAGAAAGAGTTGAATTTGCAATCGGAGAAGTGACAGAAATCTTCAGCGTTCCCGTGTTTTCAATACTATCCGAAAGGATGAACGAATGGTCGTACGCCCCTTTGGCGATGGATTTCTTCATGATAATCTCCGGAAGATCCGTGCCAAGGATCATAGCGACAACGTATTTTGCAATACTCCATTTCGGAAAAGAAAAAATATTGCTTCCGATAACTGTAGAAGTATTACCGTTGATGATCGTCGTATCGCCAAATTCTCCGGTCATGGCCAACCACATTGGCAGATCGTTTTTCGGCCAAACGCTGGCCTGAGTTTTATCTGCTAAAGGATTGACCCTGACCGACGCAATATTGCTGCTATCGTTACCATTGGGACTTGCAAGCACACCGATACCAAGATAACCGGTGGCAAAATTATCCGGCAGACCTTTGCCGGATGGAGCCCAGAAATACGTCAGGCTCAGCGGATAGTTCACATCGACATCGTTCATCACGCTTCCTACGGAAGGATCAATAAACAAACCGAACGCAGTAGTATCATAATCGTGATCAGAAATATTCGCAACTGTATGATCCCAAAAGATCACATCCTGCAGCGGTTGCCAGAAAAATTCTGTTGCCCGTACTTCCACGCGCAATCCTAAACCACCCCGATCCGAATCGGACGCAACAGGAAAATAATTATACGGATATTTCGTAAACTCCTTATCTCGGGAATCGTCCATCACATAAAAGGTCTCCACCATGCCGTCATTGGTGTGTCCTTCGTAGGGACTGTACCATTTGCCGTTCCATGAAGGGCTCAGACCGAGCGCTTCCGGCCAGACCGACGGGAATGATTCTTTGTTGTTGCTCATGGCGGGTGTTGAACTGGAGGGATTTACATATCCCGGCAACGGTTCAAATCCCCAAATAAGACCAGTGGCAGGATCGCGATCCATTTCCTCCCGATATTGTGTTTCGATTGGTGTGATGTACCTTTCAATATTGTTCGCGTCAATGATCTTGAATTTGGATCCGACCAGAAATGTATATCCGTCCAGATGGCGGTGACCCGTCCCTTTCGGCCATTCCAAATGCGGTGCAGAGACAGCTCCGTTATACCAATCCGAAACCTCACCAGTATTGAAAAATTGTGTCCGCACTCTGTTGCCGTCCAGCAATCCCTTTTTTCTATTTTTAATTTCCCCTTTGGGTTCGTTCCGGTACCGCTGGATATTGTCCGGGATTTGCGCATTGGCAATTGAAATGATAATGATAAGGAATAAATGCAGAAGTCTTTTCGGGTTCATGAAGAGTATGTCCCTTAATAAAAATGAATCATATTCACAAAATATTTTTTGTTTACCATAGCAAATAATAGCAAAAATCCGATACGCTATGCAATCCCGTGAACACGTGATTTCGAATGAATGTCCTCGCGGCAAGCCGCGAGGTATTTTGTCATGCCAGCGTACGTTCCAAAGGAATCCCTTTGGGACTGGCATCCAGGTCCTGGATTCCGGCTTTCGCCGGAATGACGCCGTAAGCGGCGGGGAATAGACCCTTAAGAGATTAAATGGAGATGAATTCATCCGAGTTCTGTTGTGATGAATCTATAGTAATGTGCCTTAGCAGACAATACCAAGAATTAGGTATTTTTAGATAGCGGGAAAAATAACGGGTTGAGAGTTTGAGTATGGAAGGATAAATGATGAATAATGAATAATGAATAATGAGTGATGAGTGATGAATGATCCATTATCATCTATCAACTATCAATTATCAATTGTTTCTGAGAAAAACCACTCCCACCAAACCTTACGACTGTAATCGCAAGATTCGATGGGGTCATTAACAACAAAGTTAGAATACAACAAAGGGATGCTTACCGCTGAAGAATGCTGAGAGCAGAATAATGAGTGTCAAGATAGTAATCTGAACATAGAACAAACGGGTGAGGCCGGCGTTCTGTTTTTGCAATTGCTCCTCTGCATCGGCTGGACCTTTTCCCTCAACAACGGATTTGATCAGCATTGCCCGTTTCATCCCCATCCGTTTTGCGACATACAATCCATTGAAAGAAACGATCAGGAACAGGATAATCTTGGTCAACAGCCAGTGTTCCATCGGCCACGGCACGGAGAATCCACCGTATCGGTTCGCCATGTTAATGATCCCCGTGATGAGCAACATCGCCACATTATAATGCGCCAGTTTCGAGAACGGCATCATCAATCCCCCCAGGTACAGTTTCTTCTCCCAGGACGGTTCAGCGATGATCCGCTTGTGGAAATAGAACGAAACAACCAGCGCCGAAACGGTCAGGCCGAAAAAGATCATGTGCAGAAAAAAGTTAAATGAACCGGTCATACGAAATCTCCTTCTGTTTAATGGCTGATAATATAGGAGATGCAACGGAGAGTTGCAAAAGGATAATGGGAAATTCCTTGAGTCCTGTGTAGATAGTTGTACATTCCGAATGATATGGTCATCGGTAATTACTTTTCATCATTTTCAATTGACCATTGTCAATTGCTAATTGTTTTACCAAGTCTTTTCAAACGGATGCGCCTCCGTATTGAACACTGTTGTGTTCAGATCGACAGTTTCTGGCGGTGCGAAAAGTAAGTAAAGATATTTCAGCGTTTCCGCCAGATAAAAACTCTCCATCATATCATTCTGTTTTTTGGTGATCACATCTTCCAGTTCCGCGTAGCCATTCTCCGCACGACAATATTGTTTAAGGGATGAAAGAAATGTTTTTCCCATTTCCTGATAGACTGTATCGCCGGTGATCTTGTACAGATAGTATGCAGATTCGATGATCTCGGGACGAAGAGGATAACCGTTGTAAATAATCGTATCGTTTGCATAATTGAACGCTTCCGGTTCGATCCCAAAGCGCGTCCACATATAATAGTTGGAACGTTGCAGTTGCTTTGCCCGCTCCACATCGCCTGAATAGGCGAGCAGTCCGGGGAAGAACGCTTCCAGTCCTCCCCACCGCTGCAGATATTTCTCGCCGGTGTTCATATCCACACGTGCATACCAAAGATTGCCGTTCACTGTATCGGGCAGATGCGAATTCAGTGCGGCGATGCTCACTTCCCACATCTGTTTGCACTCCTCATCGCCGAACAGTTTCCAACATTTATAGAGATATTCGTAATAGGAATCGATATATCCTCCCAAATGGCTTTTACTGCTAGCCCACTCGCCGGTCTTTACATTGATCTTTTGTCCTACCAATCCCAATGCTGAGCGGCGTTTGTATAATTCCACCAGCGCACGTTTCGCTTTTTGGTAATAGACCGGATTGCCGGTCAGTTTAGAAAGCGTTCCAAATTCAATCAGCAGCGTTCCCGATTCGGCGGGATTGGTAGTATCTCCTTCGACAGTTCCAGTTTTCAGATTGATGAATTGGTAGGGCAATCCTGTGGGAGAATTGAAGACCGGCAGCAGCCGTTTGCCAAGATCGTCCGCCAGCATAAGGAATTTTTTCTCTCCGGTGGATTGATACGCAGAAAGGAGTCCCCCCAGCACGCGGATAGTGATCTCAAAATTCTTGACGGTACTATTGTGGTTAAAGGAGAGTTTGGTAAGAATCAGTTTCTGCGTTTCGTTCGCTTCCTTCTCCAGTCCCATCACCTTCATTGTGGAGAACGCATCCACCGGCGTGAGCAGAAGGGATTTTGAATGCCAGTTATACGGTTTCTTTGAGAGAGGCAATACCCCGTCACTTTCCCATGCAAAATCCTTATACGCCTTCCAGCAATGGAGAAACTCTTTTTTTACTTCAGCGGCCAACGAATCAGCACCGGAAATGCGATGTGTTTGTCCCAGGCACAATTGAAGGGCGACGAAGAAACTGGCAGCAGCCACTATTTTCCGATTCATATAAAACCTCAACAATAGTATACGCGAACAAAATGGACGAAATGTTGAATTATGAATGTTGAATGTAGAATATTTTTAAAATTATTTACCGTCCACCATTTATCATCATCATTGCCAATTATCCATTATCAATTGTCAATTGTTCATTGCCAAATATTTTTCCAATAACAGTTTGAATCGTTTATTGTGTTTTCTCTCCAGCAAGTGCACCATCTCGTGTACAATAACCTCTTCCACAAACTCAATCGGTTTTTTCGCCAACTCCAGATTCAGCCAGATTCTTCGTTTGGCGATGTTGCACGTTCCCCACTTGGTCTTCATCTTTTTAATTCCCCAACCGCTCACCGACACATTCATCATCGGTTCATAATGAGCGATGTATTTTGGAACGATCTCTTTCAACTGTTCACGGTACCACGCATCCAGCAATGCTGCACGTTTCTTTTTCCCGGTTCGGGGTCGTACATACATCGTAATCAGGCATCCAGTTTCAAGTATCGAGTATTTCGAATCTTGAATAACTATCATTCCGAGTCCCAACGTACTATGTCGAGGCGAGGAATCTTGGCTATTTTTCTCGTTGTTGTTTTTGTCAATAATAACAACTTCCGCTTTCCCCGTTCGCTCAATCACTTCCAATCGATAGGGCTTGCCAAGAAAGAAGTGCTGTTCTCCTGTGATGAATTGCGGCGGCGGTGTCCACGGCTGGCTTCTGATGATGGTCTGATGCTTTCGGATCCAGTCGATCTTGGAAGCGGCAAATCGCCGGACCGTTTCTGCATCCATCAAGAACGGAGCAGAAATACTCACGTGGCCGTGCGGCGAACGGACAGTCATGCGGAGTGAGCGGATGTGTTTATGCTTCACTTCGATGGTGATGTCTTCGACTATTAATTCGCTGTTCATGAAATCTATGTTTCCTTTGTACCTGTGTGTCTATGTGTTTTTCTCTTTAACTGTCAAACGTCATACTATCGTTGCATGTCCATGTACAGTTTCGATACTTTCAGTTATTCCTTCAAGTTTCTCATCTTCGCTGCATACTCACGTAACAGTGTTATCGTGGATGTATCGGTATCAAACACAGAATGCATCCCTTGCACTTCATGCGGAGGATCGGCGGTAAAGGGATCTCCTTTTTTCCAATAACCATCCGGATTCTGTGCTCGTCCTTCTCCTCCCCATCCCCAAAAATTCGATCCGGCAATCGGTGCGCCGGCTCGTGCGGAATCAACGATCAACTGTAGAATTGTCCGATAAAAACGGTTGCGGATTCCAATAGACATATCAGGGGCACACTTCACACTATCTCGCACAATGCCGAACTCTTCCAGCACCAGTGGCTTGTGAAGCATACGTGCTATAGAAAAATGACTCGTCACATATTGCACAGAACTGTCCATTGCCTGCGTGAATGTCTCTTCCTGCCGCATCGGATCAAACCACTTCCAGATGGAAGGCCAGAGATGGATCGTCATATAATCAACATTGCGTGAACTGTGTGCTTTACGATATATTTCCTCACTCTGTAGGGACCCGATGATCCCTTCGCTTCCGGTTGTCACCAAATGATTGGTATCAAGCAATTTGATGAATCCGGCAGTTTCATCGATCCATCGCAAATAGTTCGGCACATTTTCCACACTCCATAGTGAACCGGAACCGGGACGCGGTTCGTTTGCCAACTGCCATGCCATGATCGTTGGATCTTCGGTATACTTCCTGCCATTAACACTGTTTATCCGCGAGATGATCGACCGAACGTATGCTTGAAGCATTCTATTCGCGCTTTCATTTTGATAGAATGATGCGGAAACATCCATGAACACGCCCCATCCATCCTTCTCCGGTTCTACCGTCGGAACACCATCCGCCCAAACGATATACTGCGCCATACCGCCGGACCATTCCCAATAATTTGTCAGGAACAGAACCGCCTTCATCTTTCGCTTTGCCATCTCGGCTAAAACAAGATCGAGTCCCATCAGAAGCGAATCGTCGAACACACCGGGTGCGGATTGGATTGACGGCGAAAGGGTCCGTTTCATGAACGATGCTTCGGAACCGGCTAACAAACGGATATTTGTGATACCGATCGCTTGAAGAGAATCGAGTTCCCTGAGCAGTCGTGGACGATCGCCAATAGATTCGAGAGAACCAAGATAACTGGCATACCAAAGATTCGTCCCGACAAAATAATATGGTTTTTCATTGTGAATGAACTGTGTTCCGTGCACGGAGACAAAATCGTCCCGCTCGGCGAACGGCCAGAATCCGGTGCAACCGGAGAGGAATAACAGCAGAATTACTGCAGAACTGTTTTTCATACGATTATGGTGTCGAAAACAATGTGCAAACGTACGAAATAATTGTGCACTTAGGAAATGGTAATATTTATGTATTGTCGTAGCGGCTATGCGTGAAAATTGTTATGTACAAAAATATAGGTGTAGTCCGCCTCTGAGATGGCTACACCTATATTCTTTCTTAACGGTAACTATATTAGAAATATTCTGTTTGTCCGTCTGCAGCAAAGGAGACGGGAATCGGATAATCAATAGATGCGAGGATTTGAAGGGTCTTCTGAAGCTTCTTATCCAGAAATTCATCTGAGTGCATCGGATCGTGGTGTGTTACGATCCATTGCTTCACGTTTGCCATTTTACAGAGCAGGCAGGCGTTGGAAACGGAGGTGTGCCCCCAACCGATCTTGTAGTGATACTCATCATCCATGTACTGTGCTTCGGAGATGAGGATGTCTGCGCCGGAAATAAAATCGATCAATTCGCGGTACACCACCATCATCTCATGCGGAATATGCGCGGGATCGGGAGCGCCGTGATATCCTTTCAGGAATTCATTATCGGTCATATAGACGATTGTTTTTCCGCCGAGATCGAATTTGAATCCGACCGCCGCACCCTGGTGATGAACATAACACCAGTGCATGGTAAAGTTCCCGATGACGACAGGATTATCTTTCAACTCGTGAAATATGATCGAACTGGAGAGATCTTGCAACTGCACCGGAAAATAATCCGAATCCAGCTGTCCGCTGAAGACGGACTTGAGATCCTTTCCGAATCCCGATGCGCCGTACACTGTCAGCGATGTTCCCGGTTGGTAGGCTGGGACAAAGAACGGGAACCCCTGGATATGATCCCAATGCGTATGCCCGATAAAAAGATGAAGGGGCCGCGGAGGTTCCGCTTTTAATCTGTTGCCGAGTTCGCGAATGCCTGTTCCTGCATCCACGATCACCGTCATGCCGTCCACATTAATTTCCAGCGAAGGAGTATTGCCGCCGTAGTGATTGAATGCCGGTCCGCTCACCGGAATGGAGCCGCGTGTTCCCCAAAAGCGAATATAGGGAATCGATTGTTCGGTAACGGGCGCAAATTCCTGCAGCGGTGCGGTAACGGATGGAAGGACAGTTGCAGGGAGAATCGATCCGTCAAAATATCCTTCGACGGTTACCAGCAGTTCGTCAAACGAAAATGGTTTCGTGATGAAGGCAAAAGCGCCTTGTCGGATGGTCAGGTCTTTATCCGGTTTGAAATCCTTTCCGGAACACATGATCACACCAATGGCGGACGTTGCGGGATCGGCTTTCAACCGCTTCAGCACATCGATACCGTGGATTACCGGCATCATAATGTCCAGCAAGATCAGATCGGGATGAAAGATACCGACTTTGTCAAGACATTGCTGGCCATCCTCGGCAGCATCCACTTCGTAGCCGGCAGATGCCAGCAATGACGCGACCATGACACGGATTCCATCCGTATCATCCACCACTAATATCCGTTTCTTACTATTTTCTGTCATATTCCCCTTGGCACACTGAAAGTAGAGAAATAGTTTCTCGCTTTCAAGCGCTATTGAGGGAAATGATGGAAATTCTGATAGAGATCACGTCGTAGAAGAAGAGAGTAAGGTGTTGTTTTCGCTGTAATCCAGAAGCGCAGAGTGAAAAAAAAGGAAATGTCTTTGCGAGACCCGACGAAGTCGGAACGAAGCATCTCGCCGACGAAAAATGAGATGGCCCTCCACGCAATGACATTGATCAGTCTTTGAGGGGTATTGTTAAGGTTTAAAATAACACTAATGCTTAGATGCTTAATCTAAGCATAGCAATGGTCTTAAGGTGTGTAAACAGGAGATAAACGTCTCGAGTTGAGTGTTAGCTGACGGCGTCCGGTGACGGAATTATAGAGGAACGAAGCACTCTCCAGCGATTCCGTTCAAAAGTGACAACGGCGGTCATCGTGACTGTTTTGCCGTTGAACGTGCCGGTGGAGGTAATCTTGGACTGCGTTCCTGAGAAGATCCATGCCTGATACGTTACCGTTCCATTGGTGAACGATACAGTCTGCTGCCCCAACGCAGACTTTGCAGCATTATCAGCCATGGCTGTCACCGCGAGCGAGACACCAGTACGGGCAAGCTGCTCTGCCTGGACAGCATTGGCAACCGCTTCGACGGCTGTGCTGTTCAAGCGATCTGCTTGATAATAGCTAACATTGTAAAACCCTAAGATCAGGTATACTCCGGATAGCATTATTATTTTTGATGATCCCATAACTCTCTTTGCGGTTTAATTTCTGTATACAATCTATCTAACCACCCACCAGATAGCAAGGAAACAATAGTTAGATTGCTCTAACCAAGTCATTAAAAACCTCTCATTTATTGG
>JBAYJG010000123.1:0-8764 GCA_041665225.1 Bacteroidota bacterium | reverse complement strand
AGTTTGGTTCTCACCAAGTAAAGAAAAAGATCGATTAGATTATTTCGAGTACAACTCGACGACGAGCTGCTCGTTTGCCAGCATCGGAATCTCTTCGCGTTCCGGCACGCGTAAAAATGTTCCTGCCATTGCCGCTTTATCCAAGCTGACCCAAGTATAGACCGAAGCATCCTTCACGCGTTTCATCGCATTGTGAATAATGTCCAGCTGGCGGCTTTTTTCACGGACAGTAATAACATCGCCCGCCTTCAACTGGAAGGACGGAATGTTCACTTTTTCTTTATTGACAGTGAAGTGTCCGTGTGTGACCAACTGACGCGCACTGCGGCGAGTCGGCGCAAAACCCATACGGTAGATAACATTATCCAGGCGCAGTTCGAGAAGCTTCACCAGGTTATCACCGGTTTTCCCTTTCATGCGGGTCGCTTTTTCGAAGTAGTTTCTGAACTGACGTTCCAATACGCCGTAGATGTACTTCATTTTCTGTTTCTCTTTCAGCTGCAGCGCATATTCGGAAACCTTCATCCGTTTCCCTTTCCCGTGCTGACCAGGACCGTAGGGACGGCGTTCCATGAATTTGTTCGCTTTGCTGCTGAGTGCAATCCCCAGTTTGCGGGATTGTTTGACTACTGAACCGGTATTACGTGCCATTCTGTTTTAACTTCCTATGATTAAAAAAATTACACTCTACGACGTTTCGGCGGACGGCAGCCGTTATGCGGAATCGGTGTCATGTCGCGGATGATCGTCACTTCCAGACCGGCAGTCTGCAAGGAACGGATCGCTGCTTCGCGGCCGGATCCGGGACCCTTCACGAAGACTTCCACTTTGCGCAGACCGAGATCGTACGCTTCTTTTGCTGCTGCTTCGGCGGAAACCTGTGCGGCAAACGGCGTATTCTTGCGGGAACCCTTGAAGGCATTCTTTCCTGCGGATGACCATGCGATCGTGTTGCCGTAGGTGTCCGTGATGGTGACGATGACATTGTTAAATGTCGCTTTCACATACACTTTACCGTTTACGTCAACGTGAATTTTCTTTTTCTTTTTTGCCGAGACTGTCGGCGCTGCCTGTTGTTTAGCCACAATATTCCTTTCAGAGAACTAATTACTTCTTAGCGATTGCTTTTTTCTTTCCTGCAACGGTCTTGCGTTTGCCTTTCCGTGTACGTGAATTGGTCCGTGTGCGTTGTCCGCGTACGGGCAATCCTTTCCGGTGGCGAAGTCCGCGGTAAGCACCGATGTCCATCAATCGTTTGATGTTCATCTGGTTTTCCGCACGAAGCGCGCCTTCCGTTTTATAATCTGTCTGGATGATAGTACGGATCTTATTGACCTCTTCATCCGTTAGTGATCCAACCTTCTTGTTTTCGTCCACCCCTGCTTTTGCAAGGATTTCCTTGGCAATGGAATCACCGATTCCGAAGATGTAGGTCAATCCGATAACGGACCGTTTATTTTTTGGTAAATCGACGCCAGCGATACGAGCCACTGAATACTCTCCTAATTTTTAACCTTGACGTTGCTTGTGTTTTGGATTTTTCTTGCAGATCACCATCACTTTGCCTTTGCGGCGGATGATCTTGCAGTTTTCACAAATCTTCTTTACAGATGCGCGAACTTTCATTGTCTTCCCTTTTCAACTCTTATTTGTACCGATACGTAATTCTGCCTTTTGTCAAGTCATACGGTGAAAGTTCGACCGTTACTTTGTCACCAACCAGAATTTTGATGTAGTGCATACGCATTTTGCCGGAGATATGTGCAAGGATTTCATGTCCATTGTCCAGTTTGACACGAAACGATGCGTTGGGCAATGTCTCAGATATCACTCCGTCAATTTTTATCGCGTCTTGTTTTGCCATTAATTATAGATAGTTAACACTTCTGCCTTGCCTTTGCGCACCACCACTGTATATTCAAAATGTGCCGAAGGTCTTCCGTCTTGCGTAACGATCGTCCATCGATCTGCCGCCGTCATCACTTTGAATGTCCCCGCATTCACCATCGGTTCAATCGCCAGGGTCATTCCTTCTTTCAGCGCTGTTCCCTTTCCCGGTTTTCCATAATTGGGAACCTGCGGATCTTCATGCAATTCTCTGCCAACACCATGTCCCACCAGGTCGCGCACTACCGAAAATCCTTCCGCTTCAACGAGTGATTGCACGGCGTGTGCAATGTCTCCGATCCTGTTCCCCTCTACTGCCTGTTCAACCGCACGATCCAACGACTCTTTTGTCACCCTCATCAATCGTCGCTTTTCATCGGTCACATTTCCAACCGGAAACGTATATGCCCCGTCACCGAAAAAACCATTCTTTTTTGCGCCGACATCGATCGAAACGATCTCCCCTTCGCGCAACACCCGTGATCCGGGAATCCCATGCACTACTTCACTATCGATAGAGATGCACAATGTTGCCGGAAACAAATTCTTCGGATCTGAACCGTATCCTTTGAACGCCGGTTCCGCATTGCAGCTGCGAATATAATCTTCCGCAATTGCATCAAGCTGTGCAGTCGACACTCCCGGTTTTACTTGCGTGCCGATCAGTTTAATCACTTCACCAACGATCCGGCAGCTCTCACGCATGAACTCAATCTCAGCCGGAGATTTTACCATTATCGCCATTAACGACCAATTCGACCTTTGATCTTGCCGCTTTTCATAAATCCGTCATAGTGACGCATCATCAAGTGCGATTCGATCTGCTGCAATGTATCCAATGCAACGCCGACAGAGATCAGCAGGCTGGTACCGCCAAAGAACGATGCAAAACTTGATGTAATGCCGAATTTTACCATGAAAGCCGGAAGGATCGCGATGATCGCCAAAAAGACCGAGCCCGGCAACGTAATCTTGGTTAAAATATTGTCAATGAAATCTGATGTATGCTTGCCGGGACGAATACCGGGAATGAATCCGCCGTTCTTCTGCATATTATCAGCTACATCGTTCGGATTAAACGCGATTGCTGTATAGAAATATGTGAAGAACACGATCATCAAACCATAGAAAAACGAATAGGTGAATGATGTATACTGGAAATACCCTGCAATGGATCCAACTACTTCACTCTCTGGAAAGAATGTCAGAATCGTGCTAGGAATAAACATCAGCGACTGCGCAAAGATGATCGGCATGACACCAGCTGTATTTACTCGCATCGGAATGTACTGTGTTACACCACCGTAAACTTTTCGACCAACGAGACGTTTTGCATATTGCACCGGAATTCGGCGAGTCCCCTGAGTAACCATGATGACACCGGCGACGATCAACAGCATTGCACCCCAAATAATCATTTCAATGATGATCGGGCGGGCACCGGAACCAACCAACTGGAATTCGTCTAGCACGGCATGCGGAAATCGCGCGATAATTCCGATGAAGATGATCAACGAAATACCATTGCCAAGACCTCGTTCAGTGATCTGTTCGCCGAGCCACATCATAAACATTGTGCCCGCTGTCAAGAAGATCATCGTGCTCATAGCAAAGAAAAATCCCTGCACTTCCACAGGAACAATTGGAATACCGTTGGCATTCAAGCTCTCTAAGCGAACACTGACGCCCCATGCTTGAAGCAATGAGATCACCACTGTTCCAACACGGGTGTACTGATTAATTTTTTTCCTTCCGGTCTCGCCTTCCTTCTGCAATTTCTGGAAGAACGGAACAACAGCGCCTAATAACTGGATTATAATAGAAGCACTGATATACGGCATGATGCCAAGTGCAAAAATGGCGGCATTGCTGAATGCGCCGCCGACAAACAGATCGTATAAGCCGAACAAAGTGTTGTCCGCCTGACTGCGCATTGCATCGGCAAGTACGCCTGCATCAACACCGGGAAGAGTAACGTGCGAACCGAGACGAACAACGATCAACAGACCTGCTGTAAACAGCAAGCGCGTACGCAGTTCTTCGATCTTGAAGATATTCCTGAAACTTTCGGTGAACTTACTCATTGATAATTTTCAGATTAAGTTATGCAGCAACTTTTTCATTAGAAATTTCTTTTGTTGTTCCACCCACAGCCGTGATTTTTTCGACTGCAGATTTGCTGAACTTATGTGCAGACACGGAGAGTTTAGCTTTCAGATCGCCGTCGCCGAGAATTTTTACCGGCGACCGTTTGTTGGAAACGACACCGAGTTTCAACAACACTTCCGGTGTGATAGCACCATCGGTGACCTTCTTGTCATCCACCAGTTTTTGAAGCAACTCAACATTTACTACCGCATATTCTACACGATTACGGGGGGTGAAACCGAATTTCGGAAGACGACGTACGAGCGGCATCTGTCCGCCTTCAAAATTTCTTTTTAATCCAGAACCAGAGCGTGAGCCCTGTCCTTTATGACCACGCGTTGACGTTCCGCCGTGTCCAGACCCCTGTCCGCGGCCGATACGTTTCTTTTTTTTGCGTGACCCTGGTGCGTATGATAAGTTGCTGAGAATATTTGCCATGCTTGTCTCCTGTGAAGTACTATCGCCCCGGAGCCGGAGCTCGCATCTTCAATTGATATATTATGATTTCACTTCTTCAACGGTCACCAAATGCCGGACTTTGTTGATCATTCCACGGATCTGCGGAGTCTCCGTATGGATCACCGAGTAGTTCGGACGGCCCAGACCGAGCGCTTTGATCGTTGCTTTGTGTTTTGCCAGCGTATCGATGATGCTGACTTTCTGCGTAATTTTTATTTTTTTCGGCGCTGCCATTGTCACTCACACACGATTAGATGATGATTAATTTTGGAAAAGTTCTTGAACGGAAATTCCGCGTTCTGCCGCAACCATGCGGGCATCGCGCATCGACAACAGCGCACGCAGCGTTGCTTTCACAACGTTGTGCGGATTTGCCGAGCCCATTTGTTTTGTCAGAACGTCTTTCACGCCTGCCATCTCTAACACAGCACGCACGCCACCGCCTGCGATCAATCCGGTTCCGGGAGCCGCGGGACGGAGCAGCACTTTACCTGCACCGAATTTTCCAAGAGCATCGTGCGGAACCGTTCCGTTGATCAAAGGCACTTTTACGACATTCTTCTTTGCATCATCAGTCCCTTTGGAAATAGCATCTGCAACTTCGTTCGCTTTGCCAAGTCCGATGCCAACATAACCGTTCCCATCTCCCACGACAACGATCGCGTTAAAGCTGAAACGGCGACCGCCTTTCACCACTTTCGCAACGCGGTTGATGTGGACCAGTTTGTCCTTCAGATCAAGATCACTTGTTTTAATTCGAGCCAAGGTAAAACCTCACATTTTGTTTTGTTCGTTTATGGTTGCTGTCGTGCCAGGATTCGAACCTAGATTAACGCCTCCAAAGGGCGCTGTCCTGCCATTGGACGACACGACAATTGGACAGCACGACTTGCCGTTTAAAATTTCAATCCGCCTTCACGTGCACCGTCAGCAAACGCTTTCACACGGCCGTGGTACAGATACCCGTTTCGGTCGAATACGACGGAGCTGATCTTCTTTTCGATCGCTTTCTTTGCCAGGAGTTTCCCTACCAGCGTACTTTTTTCCACTTTAGTCTTTACGGCAGCCACTTCCTGCTTTACTTCCTTTGAATTCGTCGAGAGCGCTACAAGTGTTTTTCCCGTGGCGTCATCAATGATCTGCCCATAAATGTCATTCAAGCTGCGATACACGGAAAACCGAGGGCGCTCCGTTGAGCCGAATACCCGTTTCCGAATGGTCTGTTTGATCCGTATGCGTCTTTTTGTTGTGTCTTTTTTAATCATAATGTCAATTCACAAATTTATTATTTCGAACTTGCCGCAGTCTTACCGGCTTTACGACGGAGCACTTCGCCTTCATATTTAACACCCTTGCCTTTGTATGGCTCGGGAAGCTTGAATGAGCGGATCTTTGCCGCCACCAAACCGACCAGCTGCTTATCATAGCCATTGATGGTGATGCTCGTCTGCGTGGGTGTTTCGATCTTCACCGATTCCGGTGCACGGAAGATAATCGGATGCGAGAAACCGAGCGCCAACGCAAGATTTTTCCCCTTCATCTCAGCCTTATACCCTACACCGACCAGTTCCAGTTTCTTAGTGAATCCTTCTGCCACGCCTTTGATCATGTTCGCAACATTCGCGCGGGTCGTTCCGTGAATGGCGCGGTTCGCACGCTCTTCTGTTTTCCGTGTAATGGTGACTTCGCTGCCTTTGATCTCAACACCAACGTTCGGATGCAGCTGCGCTTTGAGCTCTCCGTTTTTCCCTTTAACAGTCACTACGCCGTTGCTCACGGATACCGCGACACCGCTCGGAACTGTAATAAGTTTTTTACCTATACGAGACACGTTCTATACTCCTTTTACCAAATTAGGCAGAGAACTTCTCCGCCGACATTTTCTTTGCGTGCTTGTTTATCGGACATCAAACCTTTTGATGTGGAAACAATCGCCAATCCCAGGCCGTTGCTCACGCGCGGAAGATCTTCCACCTGGCGGTAGACTCGACGTCCCGGTGTGCTCACGCGGCGGGAACCTTTGATAACGTTTGCACCGGCATAATATTTCAATGCAATGCGGATCGTCCCCTGTTTGTCATCGGCAACAACATCATACTTGTTGATGAGTTTATTTTCCGCAAGAATGCGGGTAATTTCTTTCTTCACGTTGGATGCAGGGATCTCAACCTTTTTGTGCTTCGCCTGAATAGCGTTGCGGAGCCGGGTGAGATAATCTGCGATTGGATCTGAATGAGCCATTGTAAAAAACCTTCTGTTAAATGTTACCAGCTTGCTTTAGTAAGTCCGGGAATTTTTCCCTCGTGTGCTAATTTCCGAAATGCCATGCGTCCAAGACCGAACTTGCGGAAGTATCCACGCGAACGACCTGTCTGGAAGCAGCGGTTGTGCAGCCGCGTAGGATTGCTGTCGCGCGGAAGCAGGCGCAATGCATCAAAATCCCCTTTTTCAATCAACTCTTTGCGCTTTGCGGCATACTTTGCCACCAATTTTTCACGGCGTTTTTGACGTGCTATTGAACTGAGTTTTGCCATACGTTTCCTTTAACTTGCTTTCGCTACTGGTTGTTCACGTTTTACGAACGGAACGCCGAACAATTTCAGCAGTTCCATCGCTTCCATATCGGTATTTGCGGTGGTGACAAACGTAATATCCATACCGGAAATCTTCGTCACCCGGTCTGCATCAATTTCCGGGAAAATGATTTGCTCTTTGATACCGAGCGTATAGTTGCCGCGGCCGTCAAAGGAGCGGTCGGAGATACCGCGGAAATCACGGATCTGCGGCATTGCTAAACTGATCAAGCGGTCCATGAATTCAAACATCATATTGCTGCGCAATGTTACGCGTGCGCCGATCGGTAAATTTTGACGCAGTTTGAAGTTAGAGATTGCTTTTTTTGCCTTGGTGATCGCAGCTTTTTGGCCGGTAATCGTTTCTAATTCAGCGACTGCAACTTCTAGCAATTTCGCATCCTGCGTTGCCTGACCCACGCCAATATTCACGGAGATCTTTTCCAACTTCGGTACCTGCATGACGTTCTTATAATTGAACTGTTTCATCATTGCTGGAACGATCTCTTTCTTGTATTTCTCAGCAAGACGCGGGTAGACGCCGACTTCGCGAACGCCCGGTCCTTTTTTCTCTTCTTTTTGCTGCTTCTTCTCTTTTGCCATTTTGATTTTTATTTGTGCGATACGTTCTTCGCGTATCACCGATTAAGTAATTAGAACATTTCTCCGCTCTTCTGAGCGATCCGCATCACTTTTTTCTTTCCGCTGACGGAATCTTTGGTGCGGGCATAGCCAATACGCGTTTTTTCACCAGACTTCGGATCCTTCAACATCACATTGGAGGAATGGATCGGTGCTTCTTTCTGCACAACACCACCCTGCGGATTGCTCTGCGAGGGACGGGTGTGGCGTTTCATAATATTGACGCCTTCGATGATCACACGATTCGTTTCGGGAAACACCTTCAGTACTTTTCCCTCTTTCCCTCTGGAGTTTCCGGAGATCACAACGACGATATCATTTTTCTTTACATGCATGGTAGATTCTCTTTCTGAATTACAATACTTCGGGTGCAAGGGAAACGATTTTCATAAACTGACGTTCGCGCAATTCGCGTGCTACCGGTCCGAAGATACGTGTTCCACGCGGTTCATTTTGTGCATTGATCAACACAACTGCGTTCTCGTCAAAACGGATATAGGAACCGTCTTTACGGCCGACTTCTTTTGTCGTGCGAACGACAACGGCGCGGGACACTTCCCCTTTTTTCACCCCTGCTCCGGGGATCGCAGATTTCACCGATACGACCACCAGGTCGCCGACCGATGCATACCGGCGGTCATGGCCGCCGAGAACACGGATGCAGCGCACTTTCTTTGCACCCGAATTGTCTGCTACAACTAAATTGGTTTCTTCCTGAATCATTGTCGTCTCCGAACTTTCTATCGTCTATCGTTCAATTATTTCGCTTTGGTCACGATTTCGACCAGTCTCCAGCGTTTCAGTTTGCTGAGGGGACGGGTTTCCATGATCTTTACCGTATCGCCGATGCCGGCTTCGTTCTTCTCATCGTGCGCATAAAATTTCGTGGTGCGCTTGAAATATTTCTTGTAGAGTGGATGAGCGACTTTCCGTTCGATCGCCACAACGATGCTTTTCGCCATTTTGTTGCTGACGACTTTTCCGGTTCTGGTCTTGCGATTGTTCCTTGTTTCCATTGAGTATTCTCTTCTCTTACTTTGCTGCAACGTTAGATT
>JBAYJG010000122.1:0-8790 GCA_041665225.1 Bacteroidota bacterium | reverse complement strand
TGACAAAAATTATCCTAACCTTTGTCCTTGTCCCGCTGTTCGGCATCATGGGCGCAGCGTATGCGACACTTGCCGGATATATCATGGTTGAAATCACACTCTTTATTGTGGTACAACGGTTCTATTACATCCGCTATGAATATGAACGTATCATCAAACTTTCGCTCACTGTTGCGATTGCATTTGTAGCGGCAAAACTGCTGGATGCAAACGTTCCGGTAAAACTGCTATTGTTTGCCGCGTGGTGCGGCAGTCTGTTCGCAGTCGGATTCTTTACGGAAGGGGAATTAGTGCGGGTGAAGAGACTATTCGTCAAATCGACTTGACATCGTAAGGACGATGTCGTATCTTGTTTCAAGAAATTATCGCTCTTTCACATAAGAAGTATCGGTGTCCCGGCAGCAACGCCGGGGTGAAAATGGGAACTCTGTCCAATTCAGAGGCTGACCCGCAACTGTGATAAGCATGATGCATGCTTTAAGCCAGGAGACCTGCCGGTACTGATCGAACACACCTTCGTGGAATGAGGTGGCAGAAAATTTTGATAGTAAAACTTTCCGTGCCTCATGTTGTGTGAGGCATTCTCGTTTTAAAGCATTTTGTTAAACAAGGAGAAGTTATGGATTCAAAGAAAAAGTTCTTCATCGGCACTGCACTTATTCTCGGCGCCGCATTTTCCCGGTTGCTGCCGCATCCGATGAACTTTGCACCGATCACTGCAATCGCATTGTTCGGCGGGATGTATTTTGACAAACGGATCGCGCCGATCCTTCCGCTGGCAGCATTGATCATCAGCGATTATTTCCTCGGTTTCTACGAAGGAATTGCATGGGTCTACAGCGGTTTCCTGATCGTTTCGTTTTTGGGAATGCTCGCTTCATCCAAAAAGTCGTTTGCCGTCGTCACCGGTTCAACGTTTGCCGGATCGATCCTATTCTTTCTGGTCACCAATTTTGGTGTCTGGCAGAGTGGATTTCTGTATCCTCTGACGATGAACGGATTGGTAGAATGTTATGTCGCGGCGCTTCCGTTCTTCCGGAATGCATTGCTTGGCGATCTGTTCTATGCTGCAGTATTATTCGGATCGTATGAATTGGCGGTAAAGTATTTACCGTCAGCTGCTGCCCAAAAAGCATAAAGATTTTTAGGAACTGTACTGTTCCATTGTTCTTTCTAATAACGATGTTGGTGTTCCGGATACTGTCCGGAATGAAAATGGGAACTCTGTTTAATTCAGAGGCTGACCCGCAACTGTGATAAGCATGGTATATGCTTTAAGCCAGGAGACCTGCCAGCATTTTATTCAATACTCCTTCGTGGACTGAGGACGGATTGAGAAACTATTCCATTCAAGAGTATTTCTTAGCCCGGCTTTCGTTTTCTGAAGGCCGGGTTTTTTATTGTACACACTATGAACGTTTGCGCAGCATTTTTTTTACTGATCGGATCACTCTCGTCTGCAGAGGAAGATTCTGCGCGTGTATACAGAATGAGCGAGATTGTCGTTACCGGAACACGGACTGCAATCGCTGTCGAACGACTGTCGTCCGCAGTGCAGGTGATCAATAGTCTTGATCTGTCGCGGAGCAACGGCAGCCAGTTGGCAGACAAAGTAAAGACCGCGTCAGGAATTGCTTTCCGAAGTTATGGAGGGAATGGATCGCTGCAGTCTGTTTCCGTAAGAGGAATGGGTTCCGATTATACATTGGTCTTGCTGGATGGGCAACGGTATACCACGTATCAAATCGGCACGGTAGATCTTGGCATTTTTTCTACCCACGATGTCGAGCGGATCGAGATCGCACGCGGCGGTAATTCATCCATGTATGGGGCAGACGCTGTCGGAGGTGTGATCAATATTATTACGAAAAAGCCTTCAGGGAAATTATCGGCATCCGCTTCGTCCAGTCTCGGATCATTCGGATTGGAGCATTACCGGCTTTCCGCGGGAGGGGGAACCGATGATCTCTCCATTCGTGGATCTCTTGATGTTCATCATGCGTCGAATGGATTCCCATTTTGGTACAATGATGGTGGTACTACCGTATCGCTCTTCCGGCAGGGTGCGGATTATTCCATGATCAACGGTTCCGTTTCCGCACTAAGCATTGTGACTGAGAATGTCGTCACGACTGGCTCCGTTCGTTATTCAGATGCAGAACGGGGTCAGCCGTTGGCTGTGACCAGCCGGTTCCAGAATAATGCATCGAGGATTCATGACAGGGACGTATTCGCCCTGTCATCGACAGAATTCAAGTATTCTGAACAGACGGGATTTATTCTACCAATATCGTTTCATCATAACCGGCAGACTTTCTCGGATCCGCGGCTTGTGATCGGCGGCGTGCCGGTATCGTCATTCTACGAGAACAGTAATATTGGAATAGCTCCTCTCGTCAATTATGCATTTTCTGATGATCACCGGTTGACAGCAGGGAGCGATTTCGTTGCGGCATCGATCACCAGCAACGAAGTGTTCACTACACGACGAAAACAATTCAGCTGGTTCGTTTCATCCCAGCACCGGCTGCCGTTCGATATCAATTTGTATCCTTCTGTTCGGTATGATATGTTCAGCGATGTACAGGGAGATATCTCCCCGAAACTCGGTGTGAATATTGGAATATTAGAGGTTCCCGTTGTACGCATTCGGGCAAGTTACGGGAAGAATTACCGTGTGCCCACTTTCAACGATCTGTATTGGATCGACGGTGGTAATCCGAATCTGAATCCGGAACATTCATTGAGTCTGGATGCAGGCATTATTGGTGGTTTCCAAAATGAGAATTTCAACGTAGGTGCGGAGGTCAGTTATTTTTCAATCGATGCGAAAGATAAGATTGTCTGGCTTCCGGGCGCGTTTGGACGATGGTCCCCGAAGAACTTGCAGTCAGTCTCATCAACCGGGATCGAATTGTCCGTCACATTGAATGTGTTGGACGATCTGCTGACTGTAGCATATCACCATCAATTCACCAGTACGGTCAAAACGAGCGCCGATGTTCCGAACGACCCGACACAGAACAAGCAGCTTCCGTATGTACCGCAGGAAATGGCAACGGTCGCGGTCGGCAGTACAGTCGGTCAATTCTCGGCAAATCTCCTTTTTGCCTTCACGGGATTTCGGTATGAATCGCCTGACAACGATACGCGCTATATTTTGCCTTCATACGGCACTGTCGATATCAATGCATCGTATGCATTCGTATTCAATTCGTTTTCGATAATCGTACGAAGCGAAATCAACAATTTGTTCAATAAAGATTATCAATTGGTAACGGGATTTCCAATCCCATTACGGAATTATGTTTTTGCAGCAGAAGTATCATTCAATTAACAGTATCACACTCTATAATCGAAGGAATGCCATGAAACACGCTACAACAGTAGTACTCTTGTTTATTACATTGATCGGATGTTCGAAGGACCCGGTCGCTTCATCACAGGGAAATTCGCTTTCAACAAAAGGGGTGTATATCCTGAACGAAGGCGGATACACGAAATCGAATTCTTCACTATCCTTCTTCCTGCCGGATTCGCATCAACTCTATTCTGACGTGTTTTTTGCTGCAAATAAACGGCCGCTCGGCGACGTAGCCAATGATATAGTGCTATTCGGAAACAAGGCATTCATCGTATTGAACAATTCCGACAAAATTGAAATTATTTCGACGGATACTCATGCTTCACTCGGTACGATCAATCTGCCGGGAGACAATCCGAATAAGATAGTCATCTTTAACAGTTCGAAAGGATATATTACCAATCAATATAAAGGAACAGTGACCGCGTTCAATCCGACGACCTACGGCATCTTGAAACAGAATATTTCCGTAGGATTGAATCCTCAAGGAATGGTTGTTGCCAATGGAAAAGTCTTTGTCTGTAATTCCGGATATGGCAGCGACAGTACAGTTTCTGTTATCGATCCTGCAGTCGACTCAGTAGTTGCAACGATTACCGTTGCAAAATCTCCGACGGACATTGCCGTGGACAGCGACGGTGATATCGTTGTGGTGTGCAATGGGTTTACAGATTATTCCGGAGCGGGGAAGGATACCCCTGTCAATGTTACATTCATCGATCCTTCTACATTGGCAGTGAAAGCGACGATTGAACTTTCCCTCGGGCAGTATGGACATCCGGGAGAACTCGCTCTCTCTGACAAAGGATATGGATTCACGATAGTGCAATACGGAGTGATTAAATTCAATACTAAAACTCATTCACTGATCTCCCCCAATTTTATCCTGAGGTCAGCATATTCAATTGCTGTCGATAATGTTACAGATCGAATCTATTTGGGTGATGCAAAGAATTATAGTACTCCCGGAATGGTTTATGTCCATGAAAAAGATGCAACAACCGTTGATTCAATATCAGTGGGCATTATCCCCGGAACGATCGTCTTCAAACGGTGAAGATGATACTGTCGAAGTCCAAAAGGCGATGAATATTCATCGCCTTTTTTGTTTTTTATGGCTATATTGTTAAGAATTTTTACACTTTTATAGGAATATAATGCCTTCAATTTCCATTTTTTCAGGTTCGTTACAAGAAAATCTCAGTAACCGATATGCAGAATTTGCAACACATTCCATTATTAAACGGTTGTGGGAAAAAGATCATACCGTCTGGCGCTCAGAAGAGGTTCATAAAAAATCCATCCTCAACCGATTGGGGTGGCTACAGAGTGTAGATTTGATGCTGGCGAATATTGAAACACTCAATTCATTCGCAGAGGAGATTAAAAATGCCGGATTCAAACACGTTGTCGTGTTGGGAATGGGCGGGAGCAGTTTATGCCCCGATGTGTGTCGGGCCACGTTCGGTTCAGCAGCAGGATTCCCTCAGTTATTGGTGCTGGACAGCACGAATCCGACTTCCGTACTGCGCATTGAACATCAGATAGACCTTTCACGCACATTGTTCATCGTCGCCTCAAAATCCGGTGGGACAACGGAAACGAATATGTTCTACCAATATTTCTATGACCGTGTCGGTTCAGTGAAAAAGAATCCGGGCGAAAACTTTATTGCCGTTACTGATGCCGATACGAAAATGGAAGGCATCGCGAAAGCGAAACAGTTTCGGAAGACATTCATTAATCCGCAGGATATCGGCGGACGATATTCCGCACTGTCCTACTTCGGTCTCGTCCCGATGGCGTTGATCGGTATGGACCTGCGCAAACTCCTTCATGCTGGGGACGAAATGCGAAAACAGAGCAGATTTGAAACAGTGCAGAATCCGGCGGCGCAGATCGGTCTGTTGATGGGGGAAGCACATAATGAAGAGATCGACAAGATGACATTTGTCATGTCCAAAGAGATAGCCACATTCGGTTACTGGGCGGAACAGCTTATTGCCGAAAGCACCGGAAAAGAAGGAAAGGGGATTGTGCCGGTGGAGGGTGAAGTAATCGGTAAACAGTTTGATGCATCCCGCTTTGGTACTGACAGATTCTTTATTTTTGTTCTGTTGGAAAAAGATTCTGCAACGTATGCACCACTGCAACAAGAATTAATCCAGAAGAATATTCCATTCGCAGTTATCACACTGAAAGATATCTATGAACTCGGTTCGCAGTTCTTTTTGTGGGAATTCGCTACTGCGGTTTCAGCCGTCGTGTTGAAGATCAATCCGTTTGACGAACCGAACGTAAAAGAGAGCAAAGACAATACGGTAGGTGTTATTGAACAGTTCAAACAGGATGGAAAACTTCCGGTAAAGCATAAAGCAACATCCGATACGGGACTCTTGCTGTTTGGTGAACCGGATTATGTCGCCTCGCTTTCGGCAGATACTATTCCGACGATACTGAAGAAACATTTTTCCGGAACACGGAATGAAGATTATATCGCGTTGCTTGCTTATGTGGACCAGAATCCTGTGACCGAAAAACTGATGTATGCAATAAGGGAAGAATTGACCAAATTGTACGGTCTCGCTGTTACGGTCGGATTTGGTCCCCGGTATCTGCATTCAACCGGACAATTGCACAAAGGTGGAAAGCCGAACGGCATTTTTCTCATCATCAGCACCGATGAGCCGAAGGACGCGAACATTCCGGGGGAAGTATTCAGTTTTGATGTGTTGAAAAATGCCCAAGCATTGGGCGATTATCAATCCTTTGCCGATAGAAATCTGCGGTTCTTGCATCTCCATATCGCCGGCAGCAATACTGACGGACTTGCAGCAGTGCAGCAGCTTCTACTTCAATAACCGAAAGAAATTATGAACGACATCATTGCTCGATTAAAACACGGTCTCATCGTTTCCTGCCAAACAGAAAGCGATGATCCATTTTACGGACCGGCACTGATCGCAAAATTTGCTCTCTCCGCCGAAATGGGTGGTGCGGTTGGAGTCCGGACCGAAGGAGTTGATAACACGAAAGCAATCCGGGCTGCGACCAATTTGCCGCTCATCGGCATCATTGATGGACAGTTCGACAATGGCTGGATCTGTGTCACTCCCGATTTTAAGGATATTGAATCGCTTCTGAAAGCCGGCGCGGATATGATTGCGCTTGATGTTACGCCGAGAAAACGGCCGAACGGAATGGATGGGGTAGAATTTTTCGAAGAGGTGAGGAACAGGTTCGATGTTCCTCTTATTGCGGACATTTCCACGTTTGAAGAGGGTATCCGTGCCGCTGAAATGGGCGCGGATGCAGTTGCTACGACGTTGTCGGGATATACAGAATACACGCAAAAACAGTTGACCGATGAACCTGACTTCACGCTGATCGAAGAACTTTCCCGTGCCGTGAAAGTTCCAGTGATGGCACAAGGCCGGATTTGGACCCCGCAGCAGGCGAAGGAAGCGGTGATGCGCGGTGCATTCTGTGCTGTTGCAGGAACGGCGATCACGCGGCCGAGGATGATTGTGAAAAAATTCGTCGATACAATCAATTCACAGACTACATAATTCGACAACTATTCCCCTGATTGTTCCATGAAAAAACTCTTCTTGTTCCTGATGCCGTTCACGTTATTCTCGCAGTCTGTCTATCTCACGGCGACACATCCAGTCTATCAATATTTGGACAAGATGGAGGCGAAGCAGATCATTACGTCATATCGCGATGCTGTGAAACCGCTCACCCGGGAAGTTATCGCACGATATATCATCCAAATCGATACCACGTCACTACCGTTGACGGAAGTCGAGCAACAGCAACAGTCGTATTACAAGGAAGAGTTCTTTCAGGAATTGGAGAACATCGGATACGAAAATCTCATTGAAGAACGATGGCATGTCTACCAATACAAAAGTGATCCCGGGAACTTCAATATTGATCTGATCGGCGGATACTCATATCGTGATCGTGCCGACGGCCGCTTTACCAAAGTGGTCTCGAACGGGCTGAGTGCA
Source organism: Bacteroidota bacterium (assembly GCA_041665225.1). Classification (GTDB taxonomy): domain Bacteria; phylum Bacteroidota; class Ignavibacteria; order UBA10030; family UBA8401; genus UBA8401. Next base: position 1,410 of record JBAYJG010000122.1, on the reverse strand, counting down.
TACGGGTATGTGGGAAAACAGGCAGGCGTCTATTTCAATTTTCGGGACAATACAGAATCCGGAACGTATATCAGTGCTTCGAATCCATATTCCAAAACACCTGCACAGGTTGTTGCACGACGGTTGAATAATTTTATTAATTACGATCCGATTGATGTACAGGTGAATGTTGATCTCGGATTTGTAACACTTTCAGCAGAAAAAATGCACAACGTATGGGGGGCGGGTGAAGAAGGGAATCTTATTTTATCCAATAAAGCTCCATCGTTTCCTCAATTGAAACTGCATGCACGGCTCAGCGAGAATATAGACTTTACATACATCCACGGTTGGCTCTATTCAGATGTTATCGACTCCGCCCGATCGTATCAAGTGCCGAGTGTCTCCGGGGGACTTGGCTTCAGACGGATCTATCGACAAAAGTATATTGCTGCACATCTGCTTGAGATTACTCCGTGGGATGGTGTTGATCTATCGATTGGTGAATCAGAGATCTACGCAAGCCGCAGTCCCGAACTCTTATATCTGATCCCCATCATGTTTTTCAAGGGGGCAGAACACTGGATGTATGATACGGATAATTCGCAGATGTTCTTTTCCGCGGATCTGAATCTTTGGAAAGGGCAAAATTATTACCTATCCCTTTTTCTGGATGAATTTTCCACAGAAGATTTCGCACGGGCAGACCGTCAGCGGAATCAGCTGGGCTTCACCATCGGGACGAAACAGTACGACCTTTTGTTGGAGAACTCCAAGATTATGGTAGAATATACGCGGGTCAATCCTTGGGCGTACAATCATCGTTTTTCAGATGCTACGTTCCAGAGCCATAGTATCAACCTGGGACATTGGATCGGACAAAATGCCGATCTGTTTTCCATTCATATCTCTTATCGGCCATTCTACAATCTGGAAGCAGGGATACAATTTGAATCTTTTCGAAAAGGTGGGAAAGATTCTACGAACCTCCAGTACAAACTCCCCACGCCGACATTCCTCTACAGTCCTTTGACAAAACTGCAGACATTCGGTCTCGTGGGTACCTACGAGCCGCTGCGGGACGTGATCGTGGATTTCCACATTCTCCAAAGCCGGTTCACAACACAAGTGAAGGGGACAAGCTACTCTTTTACGCAAAATCCCAATGAATATTCGATTACGTCGGATTATGCGAAAAAATGGGATATACTGATCGGTTTACGGTATAATTTTGACTGAGCTTAAACTTTTTTGGCAAATTCTTGTCAAAAAGGCACATTGTGAATGAATCACCCCGACGAACTTCAACTCATAGAAGATTTTAAAAACGGAAACGAACAAGCGTACAATCAACTTGTCGTTCGCTATAAAGAAAAGATCTATTGGATTGTCCGGAGGATGATCCCGGATCATGATGAGGCGGATGATATT
>JBAYJG010000121.1:0-8810 GCA_041665225.1 Bacteroidota bacterium | reverse complement strand
GAAATACGAGTCGGATCTGTTCAGACGGAGCCAGAGAAATTTCTTCGATCGCCGGATGATCCAGATCATAGGGTCGCATGCATTATGAAGCAGTTCAATGCAGTATCCGCCATTGTTCGTGAGAATGGAATGTATAGTTTTGTTGTTGATGATGTGCATGGTCGGTCGCTCCTTTTCCGTCGTTGTACCGGTATGGATATTGCGGGATGTTCCAGAAAACGAGTCAGCAGCACTTGAGAGAGAAAACTTCTGCAGTAGAAATGAACGCTGTTGGCGGTGATCGGAATAATCCCGCTGTCGTGCAAACGGCCGCTGAATTGGTTTCCATGATAACGGCCGGCGGGTATCCTTTACTCCATCTACAATTTCACCCTTCCATGGGGCAATAGCAAGGAGTAATGTTCAATCGATTTTTCATATTGGGACAGGCCCGTCTTCAATAGAGCAACTATTGAAAACTGCATGAAAAAGATCAATGCAAATCAATATTTCATTTTTTGCGATCGATCAATATCTCTGCAAGAGTGACGATCTCCTTTTTGATCGCCGCATTGACCGGCACAAATGCCTCGACCAGTTGCAGCAGTGCCAGAGCGGATTCCGGTGTACGATCATATCCTTGGATTATCGAAGGAAGATACTGTCCCAGTGACGGAAACCGTTTTTCATACCGGCGTTCATGCTGATACTGATCTTTGAAGTCCGGTTCTTCCTTCGCAAATCGAGAGGAGCTGGCGATGATCATATCTACCGCATAGTTTTGGACAAACCGGGTGCCCGACAGTTTTTCGCCCCGTGCGTAACGGCAAAGCCCGACGTAGATGCAGGTGACTGCTTCGCCGATCGCCCACTCCAGATCGTCCGGAACGAACGGAGAAGAAGGTCGTTGCGGTATGCAGAGTGTTTCATCAAAATCATCTTCTTTCCAGACGATCCGTCCCTTGGAAAATGCAGCAGATCGCATCTCATCTTCTTCAAAAACGGCAAACTCACAATAAATACCATCCTCGAACAACACCTTGTGTCCATCCTTCGTGTTCTTGAAATGCCAGGCGACCGGGGAAACGGAGCGAAGCCAAAAAAGGTCATTGATAAATAGTTGCTTCAACCCATTTTTTGCAATGATAAAAAAATCGAGATCGGAATATTCGTCCAACCGTCCGAGTTCGGAGCCGACAGAACCGAGCGCAAGCAGTGCGCGGCATTTGCCGGATGATCGAACAGATGCAGCGATACTGTCCAGTCGCTGGAGTAAAAGAGAAGAAGAAGTCATAGTGTACACGCTCCAGAAGTTTTTTAGGGGAACTTGGTGGAATGAATAACCGGGAATATTGCACGAAAGGCAAGCGGGAACACTGTTTACAATGACGAGGGGATGGGATGGATCTGACGAAGTGCTCCGCAGCCGGGACATTCCGGACGATGGACGCAGAGAACGGAACCGCACCCGGAACACTCCCACCGTCGGTTCTCCGCAGATAAAAAATGTTCCAATCCATCTTCGCGAATCGATCGCAGATTGTCGATCATGCTCATGTCGTACTTCATCCGGTATCGTTTATCCAACGCGCGAAGCCGGGGACAGGGAAACTGAGCACATTCGTAACAGAAACGTGCATATTGCTGTTCCAATTCCGGACAGTGTGCAATACTGCAATAGGCCAGGTGTTTCGGTTTGTCAACGCCATAGCTCATGCAACCGGGACACCGATGAATTGTACGGAGCCGCGCGGCACAGATGCCGCAATTCATTCCGCACGGTGCGATGGACAATGCGTCAAATCGATGAGGATGTATCATTGGAGGTTCTGTGCATACTGCTATCAGTAGATTTCCCGCCGGTCCGGCGGGATGATCTCTGCATAGACGACAAAAGATTTTTCATCGATGATCTTGGTGTTCAATGCAAAACCGTTCACTTTGTTATAAACGAACAGTTGATCGAGCAGGCTCTTCTTGAAGAACTCTGACCGTTCCTTCCAGATCGTTCCGGAAACAGTGATGATCGTTTCAAGTTCAGTGCGTGAATACGAACGGATCAATCCCAGCTCTTTCAGTTGTGGTAAAATGGAATCCGAGAACTGCTGTGCAACCCGTTTCTCCTCATCGGTGGAATGATTCCGCAGGGAATCATCCATCGTATCCCAATGATGCATGCGGTTCATGATCCGGTGATCGCGCTGTGCGGTGATGTAGTATGCCGTTCCGACGATGACCGCCGCCATGCAATAGACGAAGATATTTTTTACAGCTGTCTTGTTCATGCTCATTACTACACAGTCCGATATCCGGAGCGGAAAAACATACTCCCGCTCCGGCAGTATAACACACATAGCGGAATGCTTTCGGTTGATTCTCCGCAGTGTGGGGAAAAACCGTTGTTACAGATCCCACGCTTCACGAGCGATGGAGTACCGTTTCGGGAAGGAAAGTTTTCCCGTTTTCGGCTGCACCAACTGCACGAAATCGCGGTAGGTCATCTTCACCAGTTCTTTGTGCGTACCGGCATTGAATGCGATCATCTCGTCCTCCGCCAGGCTTTCGGAGACGATCACCTCCATATTAAATAGATTGCCGAACGGCGGCATTGCGCCGACCTCGCATTCAGGGAAGAGGTCTTTGAATTGTTGTTCGCTTGCCAGTTCCATATGCTGCGTGTTGGCGAAGGAACGAAGCGAGGTAAAGTCGATCATGTGTGAAGCGGGGAGGACTACCATCATCATTTTCCCGTCCGCATTGACGATGACAGTTTTGGCAATCTCCTTGCCCGGGATACGGGCCAGTGCCGCGATCTCTAAAGAAGTATATGCCTGGGAGTGGGTGATCACCACATATTTCACTTGATGACTGTCCAGAAATACTTTTAGCCGTTGTAGTATCATACCTGTCTCCTTTCTTGCTGGTGGACGAATTCGTACAACCGACAAACCCTCTTTAAAACACAAAAACCTCCGCTGCTCCGTTTCCGGAAGCCGTGAGGTTCAATGGTCTCTTACCGTGAAAGCGGTATCATATGCTTTCTCCGATGAAGGTGTGGAAGAACAGACTACTGTCTAAAAGTACTTTGGATTGAGGGAAATAGCAAGAGGGGGAAAAGGAGTGTTTTGGAACCATCCTATGCTTCCCCTGCTGGCTACGGCTGGAAAATGTAGTGAATTACCACAGATTTACCGGCCGGCAATTGAAAACGCTTGCTGCTGCGTTAACCGATGGTACATTTTGGCGATCGGTTTGTACGACTTTTTTGTCACCGCTGTTCCTGTTTCGAGAAAATATTTCAACCCGATGAGCATGTCTGATAATTTATTCCGCATCATTCCTTTCACAAGTCCTCCCATGAAAGAGGGCGAAGTAGAATAACGGCCGGTAAGGGAAACGGACGTCAATGAGGGGGAGTGTTGTTGTAGTTCGATGTCGATGATCATTGTTTTTACCATCGGCATATTGCCGCCAATGATCTCTACGGTGAAGGATGTGAGTTCCTCCGCGCGTATGATCCGTTCGATCAGTCTTGTCTTCGCATCAAGATCGCATTGCCGTTCGCATCCAACGGCTCCGCTGCCTCCTTTGATGAAATGCGAACCGTCGAGACTTGGATTATAGAGGTGAACATCTCCGAAACGTGTGTAGAGCGCCTCCCACACCTGTTCCCGGGATGCATGAATGGTGACGCCGGTTTGAATTGTTCTGAGCTTGCCCATTTTTGTACTCCATTTTTTTATGATGACTAAAAAATTGATGATACAAAAATACGATGCCGGAGAGGGATTTCTTTTTCCGTTCAGCTCAAAGATTTGTCTATTTGGTCCAGTTTATACCGGCTGGGAGAAACGCCGAACTGTTCCTGAAACGAGCGGGAGAAATGAGATAGGTCGCTAAAACCGCAGGTATAAGCAATATCCCCGATGCGCTGATCCGTCGCAACCAGGAGTGAGGCAGCCCGTTCGAGTTTCTTTTGTTTAAAATAGCGGGCGGGACTATCATGATAGAGTTTTGTGAATTCTCGTTTGAACGATGAGACGCTTTGATGCGTGAGCAGTGCGAGTTTTTCCGCGGAGAAATCGGTATAGAGGTGAGCTTCAATAATTTCCCGAAACGAATACTCCTTCTGTGTGAAAAGGCTGGCAATCAGTTGTGCAATGGAGCGGGCGTTTTCCGTTTTGGTCAACAGGATGATTAATTCCTTTAGCTTCAAGGTGATCAGATTATCGTTGACCAGCAAAGGATTGTCAAAATAGATCTTCAAACTATCGATATAGATTTTTATCAGTTCGTCGTTGACGTACTTATTCACAGCAATGTGGTTATCGATATTCCGCAGGGATGAAACTACACCTGATAACTCGTTTTCGAAAATCTTCTTTAGTACGTCAGGATAGAGATGGACGATGATCACTTCGCATTTTTCAGAGGAGACGGTCTGCACAAACTCCGTAAAATAAGTGCCGCAACGCATCAGTACTGCTTCCTTTGCGTTAATCGTTACATGTGTTTCCGACGCATCGATGTCATACGCGCCTTCCTCCAGATAAAGGAAGCATGCGTCGTTTGGCATTTGCTGGGCGATTCTGAAAGGAGGTTTGAAAACGATTTTTTCGAAAATCTTTTTGCCGTACAAATCAAATTGTTTTTGAAATAACATGGTATTGAAATTAATTGCGGTAACAGGGATTCATTAGCACTATTGAACAACAAGAGGAATGATATCGTTCCAAAACACGAAGCAGCGCTTACTTGAATCCGTATTTTTTCAGATGCTTGTATGCGATATACAGCGCACCGGCTGTACTTGCTGCACCGAGGGTGACTCTCCAGGGACGCTCCTGTTCTGCAGCATATAATTGAAGCATCAACGGTGCGGTCAAATCAATTTGTGCGGGGCGATCCCACGCGAATGATTGCGGTACCCCGGCAAAGGATTGATAAAGAGGTAGACGAGAAGATTTCCCGCCCACAATCAATACATGCGAAAAGGGAAGGACGAATGCTGGTTTCTGCAGTAGCAGTGAAGGATCTTCTATACGAAGCAAACCGAGTGTTGAGTCCTGCGGTTCAGAGCGTTGGTTTTGTGCGCAAACAGTGAATGTGATAAGGAAGAATATGATGAGTGAGAGTTTCATTGTCGAGACCCCTCTTCGGTTCTCCCCCCTTTCAGGGGGAGAAGTACACAACCCTTCGTTGTAAAGGAAGGGCAAGGGGAAAGGTTACGGTGCTATACTGCTTTTCGCCTGAAACCGGAGCACACGCGAATTGGAGTAGCAGCTGACGAACAGTTTTCCTGTAGAGCTTTGCACGGCAATACCGTACGGCTGACCGATATTCACTGCGGAAGCTGCGGTGACACTTGAACTGTTGAAATTATTCTTTCCGATTACGACATCGGCGGAGTCGCCGTTCTTTTTTGCAGGAGCATTATAATACACAAGCACGCGGTTGAATCCCCCGTCTGTAACGTAGAGATTCTTTTTCCCATCGACCGCAAGAGCGTACGGCAGATAAATGCTGCCACGGTTTGCCGAACTTGGAACCGATCCACTGTTGAAATTCGGTTTGCCGAGAACGATATCCGCATTTGCACCGTTCGCCTTCGCTGCAGCATTCAGAAAGATGAGGATGCGGCTGTTTCCGCGCTCGCCGACATAAAGATTGCCGGCATTATCCACGGCAACACTGGTGGGGTTGGACATTTTGTTTGCGGTCGAGTCCTTTGAGTTGGTGGTAAAATCAGGTTGACCGAGAACGCCGTCCGCATTAGCGCCGTTGGTTTTCGCTGCAGCATTGTTGAAGCGAAGTACGCGGTGATTCGATCCATCGGCGACGTAGAGCGTTCCATTTGCATCTACAGCGACTCCTTGCGGTGAGAAGAATCCGCTCTGAGTGGTGAGTGATTTTTTTGAGGCAAAATTCTGCTGGCCGAGTACGCAGTTCGCCGCCGCACCGTTGGCTTTAGTTGCAGCGCTGTCGAATCGCAGTACGCGCTGATTTCCCTGGTCGAGTACATAAAGATTTCCTGCAGCATCCAGAGCGACAGATGTGGGAGTTTCAATTCCGGTAGCAGAGGGAGTACTTCCGCCGGCAGAATCGTTCCAGACGCGGCTGATAAAATCCTTCTGACCAAGCACGCCGTCCGCGTTGGCGCCGCTCGCTTTGGTCGCGGCGTTATTATATCGCAGTATGCGGTGTGCACGTTGGTCTACAACAAACAGCGTTCCGTTGGCACTGACCGTCAGTCCCCACGGTCCAGGTATGGTATTTTGTCCAACAGAATCGAGTCCTGTAGCGGTAAATGTGGAATGCCCGAACACCGCTTCGGCGCTCTGGCCGTTCTCCCACGGCGGTACTTCGGTGATCGGTTGTTGTGTCGGTGCGGGATCGTTGGTTTTGCAGCCTGCGAGAATGATAACAACAGCGAGAATTGCTATACTATATTTCATACGCTCCTTTATTTTCTCCCCCATGTCAATGTATTTCATTTCCGGGAAGGGTGCAAGCGGAGTTTACGCGATTGTGATGGATACCACCCGAATCATTGTATCCAAAGGAGGGAATTATAGTTTCAATAACTGCAGCGTCATCGAATCTTTCTTGCCCAAGAAATATTTCTCCAGCGCCAGCGTGAAATCCGCCGGATCGTCCGCCGCCGCTGCAAAGAGGGTCATAGAGGAGCGGAACTTCATCGTATCCGGTGAGCCGAATATCTCGAAAGCTGTGCGGTTCTGCAAATTGTTGACGGCCGCTGTGCATTGACGCAAACGCGTGCCAAGGACGGGATGACGCGCATATGCCTTTGCCTCCTCAAGATCCTTAATAGCATACAATTGTGCTGTGGGGCTGTAGCCGAGACCTGTCAGCTGCGGGAAGATAAACCACATCCAGTGCGACCGTTTTTCTCCGGACTGCAGTTCGCGCAGTGCGACGTCAAATGTGCCGTGCTGCGCTTCAAGAAAGCGGGTGAGATGAAATTTATCAGAAAGATCGTTCTTAAACATTGCGAACCTTTGTGCTAAGATGATGATAAACATCACCCTTTTCAAAAAGCGTATGAAAATTGCACGCCAACATTATTGTTCTTCTCATTAAGACCGATTGTAATAGGTTTGCCAGTCAATTTTCTGAAAAGATTTTCGTTGTAGTTTGTCACTTCATTGGATGCGTCGATTATTTCCCATAAGCGAACAATCAATACAATTGTATATCCGACATACAAGACGGACATATTTTCCGTATTCAGGAATGTATAATATGTAACACCAATGGTTGATACCTCAGAGAATAAAAAACCGCCGGCTTTGTCCCAATGCCCGGTATAGATATGACCGCCTCCCACAAAAGCTAATGACAACAATACAGCCGTAGTAGGATTTTTCTTATTAATATCGAACAACATTAATTTTTCAATATCTGAATATCGCTGTGGAAGTTGCTTGTTTTGTGCCATCTTTGTTCGAGGAAGAATATCGGTTTTTACGCTATCAGTGAAAGTACCAAGCCCACTCCATAAGATATTCTGCTGTGAAAAAATTGAACACGAAACTATAATTAAGCATATCAATATCTTTATTAAGGACACTAACATGATATCCCCCTTTGTCAATATTCTATAACGATACTTCGTTTCCAAGGGAGCCATTCGGTATAAGAACAGCGGGAGGAGTACCGTTTAACCAATGCTTACATCATTTGTTCATCATTGTCTTTCAATATTAAATACCAAGATAGGGCTATAAAGACAATTCCCGGCAGAAATTTAAATATGCTGAAAATAGAAAACCCAACTTTCATGGTATCGACAATTTGCATATAGAAAACCAAAAGAAATATCAACGTTGCAATTGCACCGAACACTTTACTTACTACGTTGTTGTTTTTCATACAATCTATTTTACCGGATTTACCAGCCGAATAACTTTTTGTCAATCCAATAACTGAGAAGGATTGTTTATATTGTTTGAAAAACGGTACTTCTATCTTGGTTTAATCACAATACCAAAAATTAGGTATTTTTAAAAAAGAGGTATTATTCAGGGTAACGAGCGTTGTTCCGAGATGTGGTTAACAAAATCAAAAAAGTAACTCTGTCCTTATTTTTTCTTTTGTCCTATGCTGACAAGTTTCTTCATTGCCGCCTCATCGTCAGTCAGCGTTCCCAATTTCGATAAGCGAGGGATGAGTATGAGTCAGTTGGAATCCTTTGCAAAGAACTCTTTAAAAATAGGAAGGGAAGCATCGTGTGTTCCGGTATTGACGAAGACAACAGCGTGCAGGAATTTCATTTCGAGATTTTTCGGGAACAGTGCTTCAGCGGTGCCGTATTCGCATAGCACACCGTCAATGTCATTATGCTCAACGGATATATCGCCGTTGCCGATGATGCAGTCGAAATACCATTTGGAAAGATGAAATTCTGATTCCATTGTTCGGCACCGTTCTCGAACAACGGTGCTTGCTATAGATAATATCAGAATGCAGAGACGGATAATGATCCGTCTCTGCTTACTTTTTTTATTTTACATACGTATCAATTACCCGTTCGATAGCAGCAGAACAGACCGGATCGAAACCGACCAGGCTGAGGGAGAACATGCGGCAATCGACTGCCGGGCGATAGATTCCTTTGGACACATATCCCGCACCTTCAAGCGTTCCGACCTTTCCTTTGTATGCCGCATTCTTCACAATGGATTGACTTGCCTGATAGAGCGGTTCTCGTTTTGCATAGTAGTCGGGGGCAAGACGGTCCAATTTCCCTCGCAGTGCTTCAACAGAATCGTATGCTGTTTTATTCCAGGGCGTGGGAACAGGAGTAGATG
>JBAYJG010000120.1:0-8944 GCA_041665225.1 Bacteroidota bacterium | reverse complement strand
CCACAATTCTGACGGCGTTTCTCGGTTACGTTCTGGTTATTATCGGTCTGATGTTCGATCTGGGGCGGCCGCTGCAGATCTGGCATGCCATCATCATGTGGAATCCCCGCTCCGTCATGTTCGAAGTTGCATGGTGCGTGATGCTCTATACGACGGTGCTGGGATTGGAATTCTTCCCAGTCATTTTGGAGAAATTCCATATGACGAAAACGATCAAAATGGTGAAAAGGATCAGTATTCCGTTGATCATCATCGGTGTGCTGCTCTCCACGCTGCATCAATCGTCCCTCGGTTCGCTTTACCTGATCGTGCCGGAAAAATTATATCCGTTGTGGTATTCGGCCTATATGCCGGTATTTTTCTACGCTTCAGCAATCGCCGCCGGATGTGCCATGATCATATTTGAATCGTTCCTCAGCAGTCGTGCGTTCAAACGTGGTCTGGAATTAAACCTCCTGACGGAGATCGCAAGGGTCTGTGTGATGATGCTCGGCGTCTATGCAACCATGAAGTTCGTCGATCTCGCGGACCGGAAAATGTTATCGCTGCTCACTGTGCCGAGAGTGGAAACGTACATGTACTGGCTGGAGATAATTGTCGGTGTCATCGTACCGTTCACAATGTTCACACAGCGTAAGGTCAGGCAAAGCCCGAACGGGCTGTTTGTTGGCGCTGTGCTGGTCGTTGTCGGCTTCATCATGAATAGAATGAATATCGCTATTACCGGTATGGAAGGGTGGTCCGGTACGATATACCTCCCGTCGTTGACGGAGTTTTCCATCACGATGATGATCGTAACGATGGGATTCATCGCGTTCTATTTCATTGCCAAATACTTTCCGGTCTTTACGCATGAAGAACATCAAGATGAGAAGGAACTTATCCATGCCGGTGCCGCTTGGAAACGCGATATCGAAGCAGTATCGTCCATGGCGGAGAGTCGAAATTAATGCAACATCAAAACCCATCAGGGTGAGTTATGAACGCAAGCACACATACAATAATTCCGGACAGTGAGAATCACTGCGTGTGGATGGATGCCGGTTTGGTGAATTATAAACTGTGCAACTGCAGGTTTGAATGCGATACCTGTCCGTTCGATAAAGTCATGCGCGATCAGCATCAGACGTTTGCAGAACAGGCGGCGATGCAGTCAGAAGAGTTTTTTTCGGAAAATAAACGGATCTTGAGCGAGAGCGCCGTCGGCGAACCGGACCAGCTGGAACGGTTCCTGGCGCCCCTCTCGTCGTTACAGTTTCCGGAGGATAGGATTTATTTTTCTAATCATACGTGGATGCGGTCACTGCACGACGGAACGTTCCGCCTGGGTGTCGACGACTTCCTTGCGCAATTAATCTATCCCGTTGCCGGTGTTGCGACCATTCACGCTCCGTCGCACATCGACCGTGGCGAGCCGTTTGCTTGGCTCATCCGTGATTCTGCAACGTTCGCTGTGCACAATAATGAAAAGGGAATGGCAACGCTTACCAACATGCAGTTGATGGAACATCCTTCATTGATCACCAGTGATCCGTACGGCGAAGGATGGCTCATGACACTTTCCTGTTCCGGCAAATCCCCTTCCAATCTGAAGTTTTTCACCGCAGAAGAATTCAGAGAGTTCATTCAACAGGAGGTAGACGATCTTTTGTATGAACTGAAGAAGAATAGGCGCCCCGTTGGCACAACTATGTTCGATGGCGGCGTTCGTATTGAAAACATTGAAAAATTCATCGGTGAAAAACGCTATAACAAATTTCTATTAAGACTTCTCAGTCCGCATTAACGAAGTTTCGTATTGTTATTCAGGCAATTTCACGGTACCTTTTCTCAGTCCCTCTGTACTACATGTGAAAGTGTTGACACTTTCAACAGCCGCCATGAAATATACACACCTGCTTGTGTATCGACTTCTTGCGGGAATTTTTGTGGTAATGGTCGTCGGTGTCGGAATTCTTACATTTGCTCTCGTAGAAATTCAGACCGAACGTTATACAAAGATTTCCACCGCCACCGCGCAAACTGTCAGTGACATTATTAAACGGTCAACGCAGTATAGCATGCTGTTGAACCGCCGCGAAGATATCTACAACAGCATCCAAACTATCGGATCTGAGCCCGGCATCGAAGCGATCCGTATCTACAATAAAAAAGGGGAGATTTCGTACTCCACTGTCGATGAAGAAGTGGGCACGACGGTTGATATGAATGCAGAAGCATGCGTAGCCTGCCATCCATCCGGGAAGAGTGATGTCGTAACGCCGGCAAATGTTGAACGTGTCCGTCTCTTCACCTCCTCTCGCGGTCACAATGTGATCGGTGTAATCACTCCAATCAAGAATGAAAAGAGCTGTTATGAAGCGGACTGCCATGTCCATCCCCGATCACAGACGATTCTCGGCGTATTGGATGTGATGATCCCATTGACAGAAACGGAACAGCATCTTGCCGGGTTGCAGATGATGCAATATTCAGGAGGGCTGCTGCTCTTGATTGTTCTGACGGTGTTTTGCGGGATTTTTTTATGGCGTACCGTGAATATTCCTGTTCATCGGCTCACGGAAGGGACGATCGCAGTGATGAACGGCGATCTCGACCACACCATCGATATTCACAGAAAAGATGAGATCGGGTTCTTGACCTCTTCCTTCAATCACATGACGAAGAAATTGAAACAGACGCAAGAAGAATTGCAACTGTTGAATCAAACACTGGAGGAACGTGTACAGAAAAAAACAGAAGAACTACGCCGGGCCCAGGCAAATCTCATTCAAGTGGAAAAAATGGTTTCGCTCGGAACTCTTGCTGCAACGGTCGCCCATGAACTAAACAATCCTCTTGAAGGAATTCTCACATACGCCAAGCTTATCAGAAAACGTCTTATTGCGCCCGGCCTGACGGACGAGCAAAAAAGTGAAATCGTGGAAGAATTATCCATGATTGCTAACGAGACCTCCCGCTGCGGCAATATTGTGAAAAATCTGCTTCTTTTCTCGCGGAAAAAAGTGGGAGAATTTAAGGAGAACGACCTCCGCACAATCGTAGAGCAAAGTACAAAACTGATCGAGCATCATTTGAGAATGAACAATATATCACTCCAACAATCCTTCGAAGAGAATCTGCCGCATGTTGTGTGTGATGCAGAACAGGTGCAGCAGGCGCTATTGGCACTGGAAATCAATGCAGTTGAAGCGATGCAGAGTGAAGGCGTGCTTACCATTTCGATACAGCGGTCAACAGAAAAAGAGATCGCTCTGAAACTGAGTGATACCGGTGTCGGGATCCGCAATGAGGACTTACCGCATATTTTTGAACCGTTTTTTACTACCAAGAAAGAAGGAAAAGGGACTGGTTTGGGACTTGCTGTTGTTTATGGAATTGTAGAGCGACATAACGGAAAAATCGATGTAGTGTCTGAACCGAATAAAGGGACAACGTTTACAATTACACTTCCTATTCAGAAGGGGTAAGTTGGGAATATAGGATCGTTGAATTTTATGTCATCTGGTGTTGTAATTATCGTTTGTAAGGAGAATTGAACATGACGGAAAATAAGAAATCAAGTATTCTCATCGTGGATGATGAGACCATCGTCCGGGAATCACTCACAAAATGGTTCAAACAGGATGGATTCCGGGTGGAATCTGCCGAACATGCGAATGCAGCATTAAAGCTGATGGAAAAAGGTCCATGGGATGTGGTAATCCTAGATATTAAAATGCCGGGGATGAGCGGATTGGAACTGTTGAAACGTTTGCGCGAAATCGACCGCGGAGCGCAGGTGATTATGGCGACAGCCTTTGCATCGGTGGAGAGTGCCGTTCAGGCATTGAAAGACGGAGCGTTTGATTATGTCACCAAACCGATCGATCCCGATCATCTCTCTCACCTCGTCTCTAATGCGATCCAGCAGAAAAAACTGGAGGATGAAAATTCCATCCTTCGTGAACATATTACAGAACTCTCCGGAGTGAATGAGATCGTCGGCGAAAGTCCGCAGATCAAACGGGTCATCGATCTGTCGCTGACAGTTGCTAAGACTGACACTACCGTGATGATTCGCGGCGAAAGCGGTACGGGAAAGGAATTGATTGCACGGACAATCCACGCCAACAGTGCACGACGATATTTTCCCATCATCACCGTCAACTGTGGCGCCGTGGCGGAAACGCTGCTGGAAAGCGAACTGTTCGGGCACGAACGAGGAGCGTTTACCGGAGCTCAGTACAGACGCAAAGGGAAGTTCGAGATGGCAGACGGCGGCACTATCTTCCTGGATGAGATTGGTACGGTCAGTCCAAAGATGCAAATTGAACTGTTGCGGGTGATTGAGACAAAACAGTTTACACGCGTAGGAGGTAACGAAGTTCTCTCCAGCGATTTCCGCATCATCTGCGCTACCAACCGGAATCTGGAAACGGCAATCAAAGAAGGTTCGTTCCGTGAAGACTTATATTATCGATTGAATGTCTTTAGCGTACTCATCCCGCCGTTGCGGGAACGGAGGATGGATATTCCGCTTCTGGCACAGTTCTTCGTGAAGAAATATGCGGTCATTATGAACAGGCCAGTCAGCGAAATCTCCGGCGAAGCGATGGATATGCTCGTTCGCTACGATTGGCCGGGCAATGTGCGTGAACTGGAGAACGTTATCGAACGGGCAATGGTGTTGTCGCTTCCTCCCGCTATTCGCGCGAGCGACCTGCCGTTCCAGAATGTGACAAAACTGGAATTGCCGAAGGACGATACGCTCGCAGCAATGGAGAAAGTACATGTCGAGTCGATTCTGGATTCGGCAAAATGGAACATCACCCGCGCGGCCGAGATTCTGGATATCGACCGTGTGACGTTATACAATAAGATTGCGAAGTACGGATTGAAAAAGCCGTAACGAACCGGAACATGTTCCTGATGTTGTTCATTGTATGAAGAACCTTCATGCCTCCACCGATCCGTATCATTCCGCTGCTCCCTGTGTCGGTCGAATTGATCTCGTCGATCATCCATCCGCTTCATTCCGTATTCCACACGGACATCTCCATGGAATCTCCGCTGATAGGACTGGTCGAAAAAGTGTATGACGATTCGAGGGCGCAATATAATTCTACCGATATCATCCGGCAACTGCTGGATCGTGAAGAGGTTCGTCTGCGAAAACTGGCATTGGCGGATTCCACACTGGATCCGAACGGAAAAATCGTTGGAATCACTTCGGTAGATCTCTTCGTTCCTATTCTTACCTATGTATTCGGGGAAGCCCAACTGGATGGGACGGCGTCAGTTGTTTCAACATTCAGGTTGGACAATACTATTTATGGACTGGAACCGGATCCTGTGCTGCTCTTTGAACGGACACTGAAAGAGACGGTGCACGAACTCGGACATACGTTTGGATTATATCACTGTAAGAATCTGGAATGCGCTATGCACACATCCACAGCGGTGGAAGATATTGATATAAAGGGGGGGGCGTTGTGCAATGAGTGTAGAGAGAAGGCCGGTTTGGATCGGTGATGTCATTCTGGAATTTCGTGCAGCATTCCGTCCACTTCTTTCCAGATAATATCATGGATGAGGTCGACCTCCTGTTTCCCGTTGATCACAACGAAACGCCCTGGTTCTTCTTTTGCCAGTTCTAGATATCCTTCACGGACCCGATTATAAAATTCCTCGTTACTCATCTCCATTCGGTCGATCTCCTGATGGCTTGCCTGTCTGCGGGCGTACATTTCATGGATGGAAATATCTATGAAGAAAGTTTTTTTCGGAAGAACGCCGCTGGTTGCAACCGTGTTGATCCCTTTTACTCCGCCGTGGTGGAGACCGCGGCCGTATCCCTGATAAGCAGTGGTAGAATCAACGAACCGGTCACAAATGACGATCTGGTTCTTCGCCAGAGCTGGTTTGATTACTTCACTGACAAGTTGCGCGCGGCTGGCAGAGAAGAGGAGTAATTCCGTCATCTGAGTCATCTTCAAGTTCTTTTTGTTCAACAATATCTGCCGGATTTGTTCGGAAATCTCCGTCCCGCCTGGCTCGCGGATGAACAGCGTGCGATGATTCAGGCTCTCCAGCTTTTCCGCCAGCAATTTAGCCTGAGTGGTTTTACCACAGCAATCGATCCCTTCAAACGATAGGAACATTATTTTCTCCGTTGAGTACGTTGTACACTGAAACTTATCTCTTTGTATTGTGTGACTGAATGGTCACCGTTCGAACATTCCAGTAATGGAAGTAGATGCAATTGTTTTTCCCTCAAGCGCCTTTGTGAATTCGCTCAAGGACGTCCGCTCCGGAAGATCAAGTGTGGCAATATTCAGCGCATAGAGCGTGACAACATACGGATGAGCGCCGGAACCCTTCGGCGGTTCTGGTCCGCCATATCCAAGTGTTCCATATGTGTTCATCAGCTCTTTGGACAGTTTCGGCATCAATTGTCCTGATGCGCCTTCGGGAAGACCTTTAATATGGTTCGGGATATTGATGACGAACCAATGCACCCAGTTTTTTGCCACAGGATGCGGATCAATGATGGAAAGAGCGAAGGAAACCGTCCCCACTGGGACATCGCTCCAACTGAGTGGAAGGGAAACATTTTTTCCTCCCTCGACTCCTTGGTATGCATACTTCGTCGGGATCGAATGCTTGTCTTGAAACGCAGATGATGTGATTTTCATAGCGGCCTCCAAGAAATTGTATTTTCTCCGTTCCCTCTGTGGTGTATGTGTTAGTTTTTTTCTTTCCAGAAGACTCCTGCGATCGCCATTTGTCTCAACAGCGGTGCTACACGATATCGCTCTTCATGATGATTGTGGTACAGTGCATCCAAAACAGCGGCAACAGTGGAAAAACCGATCAATTCGCCCCACGCGATCGGTCCGTGTGGATAGTTCGTTCCGTGTTTCATTGCTTCATCGATATCGTTCGGTGATGCAACATCGTTCTGGACAGTAAAGAGCCCTTCATTGATGATCTGGCAGAGGATCCGCGGCATCACCATGCCGACGCTGTCCTGGACTGTTGCTGTTTCTTTCTTTGCAGCCGAAAACAATGTAATCACAGAGTCCAAAATTTCCTTTGTAGTATATAATGACGGAGCCAGCTCGACCAAATGATTGGAGATAAGTGTCGGGAACGCCGCAATTCCTACAAACCGATGGCGGTGCTGCAATGATTGCGTCTGAGACAAAAGCGTTTCTGTCAATGTGCTGGTGATGATGGGGACATTTTCCGGCAGTGCATTGTTAAGAGCGTCAAGATTTTTTCGTTTGTTATCGCCGGAGACCACTGTTAATTCTAATGCTGTTGTGATCTTTTTTGCCGAAGTTTTCAACGTATTGAGGTTTTTCAATTCCAGAACGGAGATGCCCTGTTCCTGAAAAACAGTTGAATATTCTTTTACTAAGGATTCATCTCCGAGCAGGCAGAGTAAATGTTTCACCTCAACCGGTTTCGCTTTCTTAGGAGCTGTTTCGAGTGTTGTCGGCGTCACAGTCTCAACCGTTGGCTTTTGGTTTTTAACTTTCACGTTGTCAACAGTATCTTGTGACTCAACACTTTTACCTTTTGACCTCTTACTTTTTACCTGTTTTTTCATTTGTCGTCGTAATTATAGAATCCCTGTTTTGTCTTTTTGCCAAGTAATCCTGCCTCCACCAATTGTTTTTGGATCGGACTCGGCTGGAATCGCGGATCGTGGTACAGTTGTTCATACACTGATTCGGTCACAGAGAGATTGACATCGTTGCCGATCAGGTCCATCAGTTCGAATGGTCCCATCTTAAATCCACCGC
This sequence comes from Bacteroidota bacterium, assembly GCA_041665225.1. Classification (GTDB taxonomy): domain Bacteria; phylum Bacteroidota; class Ignavibacteria; order UBA10030; family UBA8401; genus UBA8401. The sequence continues at coordinate 1,151 of JBAYJG010000120.1, read as the reverse complement.
TTCGTTTGACGATTCTGTCAATCTCTTCCAGGCTAGTCACATTTTCGCCAAGTATCTTCATCGCTTCGCCATAGAACGGTCGAGCTACTCTGTTGACGATGAATCCAGGCGTGTCTTTCGCCTGGACGGTCTTTTTTCCCATCTGTTCGGCTATCGCTGTGGCGGATTTCATCGTTTCATCGGACGTCCTCGCCCCTTTAACGATCTCCACCAGTTTCATCATATACACCGGATTAAAGAAGTGCATTCCTACCACCCGTTCGGGCTTTTTTGTCGCGGATGCAATGGAGGTGACGGAAAGAGAAGAAGTATTGGTGGCAAGAATCGCCGTATGGTGTGCGATCTGGTCCAGTTTCTTGAATAGGTCCTTCTTCACTTTGATGTCTTCCAGCACTGCTTCAATGATCAGATCACATGTATCCAGGTCATTAATGTTCGTCCGCTTTTTAATGCGGGAGAGTGCCTGCTTCATATCGTCGTCGGTGATCTTGTTCTTGTCGACCGCACGTTTCATTTCAAAATTAATCCGCTCGACACTGCGACGGATCACCTCTTCGTTGATATCATACAGGGAAACGTTGAATTTTTTCAGTGCGGCAATGTGGGCTATTCCAGCCCCCATCGTTCCGGCTCCCACAATTCCTATAGAAATAGCCATTATTTATTAGGTAGATGAAAGATATGAAATGTTGAATAACGAAAAGAAATTACAGAATGATTGCTGGAAATACAAAGAGAAAGTGTGAAGAATCCGGCTTCTGCAACTGTTGCAGTTACAGAAGCCGGGATGAAAGGGAGAGAGGCCGATAAATGTGTTGTGAAATGAATCAGTACAAGAACATCGGTTTTCCAATCACGTTGAAGACTTTCGGCCGGTAGTTCTCGGAATCGTATAGTTCCTGCACATCCACGCGTTTTGTACCGTCCATGATCGATTTCAAAGGAATGGTTGTGTATTTACCGTCGCGCAATGCCACCATCCGGCCAGTGTGTTTTTTCAGGACAAGGTCGGTCGCAAGATTTGCATAACACATCGCCACCATCCGGTCGAGCGCATCTGGTTCGCCGCTGCGCATCAAATACGCAACCTGCTGGTTGATGATATGCGAGCCGGTGATCTTTTGGATTGCTTCTCCGGTGATCTGGCCGAT
>JBAYJG010000119.1:0-8946 GCA_041665225.1 Bacteroidota bacterium | reverse complement strand
GTTGTGGTGCAAGGATTCGGCAATGTCGGTTCGATCTCCGCACAGTTGATGAAGATGCAGGGGTGCAAAGTAGTGGGCATTTCGGACGTCACCGGCGGATACTATAATAAACGCGGAGTGGATGTCGAGAAGGCACTTGAATATGTGGCGAAGAACAAAACACTGTCCGGATTTAACGGCGGTGAAAAAGTAACGCAATCTGAACTGCTGGAACTGGATTGCGATGTGCTGATCCCTGCAGCGAAGGAAGATCAGATCACGACAAAGAATGCGTCAAAGATCAAAGCGAAAATTATTGTGGAAGGTGCGAATGGTCCGACTGCCGCGAAAGCAGATCCGATCCTGAATGACCGTGGGATTATCGTCGTTCCTGATATTCTTGCCAATGCCGGCGGCGTGACTGTTTCCTACTTTGAGTGGGTGCAGAACCGTGTCGGATACTTCTGGTCACTTGATCGTGTAAACCGTCGATTGGAACGAATGATGAAAGCGTCGTTTGATAACGTGTACGAAACAGCGGCAAAACACAAAGTGCCGCTTCGTATCGGCGCATATATTGTTGCCATCGACAAGGTTGCGCGCACATTGAAGATCCGCGGAATCTACGCCTGATGATCCGGAGCGTGCAAAACATTGTGGTTGTATTGCTGTTCTTGTCGCACTGTTTTGCCGGCGAAAAAGAAACTCCGATCACGAACCGTGAAGTGTTTTTCCGACTCTGCGATTCGACGATGAGCGGACTTGCAACAGAAGCATTTGTCAAAAGCCGGTCGGTCTATCTGACGGCCGGCCATGACACTATTACAAACTATTTTCAAAATCAATTTCTGCAGAATCTGGCATCCCGGAATATCGATGTATTTGTCCGCGTCGAATCAACGGAGACGACGCTTGCATTGAATGTCCGGGAGGCGTCTGTAATATACGGGGATGCCTTTACAGAATCTTTTTTGGGATCTCGTAAAACAGAACGGAAGGTTACCCTGAGTGTCAGTGGAGTGGTGATTACCAATAACGACGGCAAAGTGGCCTGGTCCGGTTCTATTACGAAAACATATTCCGATACTGTTCTGTATGCTGCAATTGAACAACTGAACGCCGGAAATCCGCCTGTAACAGCGTATAGCATACCCGAGCTCTCGTTCTTCGACTCTATTCTCGAACCAGCTATTGTGACGATCGCTTCCGGTGTTGCCATCTATCTCTTCTTCACTATTCGAAGCTAATCCCGGGACTTGTGCAATTGAACAGACCGTATAAACAGACGATAGCGGGAATCATTGTCGTTACCTTCCTGCTGTGCGTCGAGATAGTGTTGCTCTCAATCCAAAGAGAGCGGCCAGCGACTCTTCCTGCACGAGAGGAAAAGAAAGTCTACCAGGTGACTTTTCTTGCGTTTGGGGATGTTAACCTTGGACGAAAGGTAGGCCAACGGATCCTCACCGATGATGTCCATTTTCCATTTAAAAAGTATTCCATCCAAGCGGATTCTGCGGACATTGTCTTTGCCAATCTGGAATGTCAAATCTCCGATCAAAACGGGGAAACCGGTCATCCCAAATTCAATCTCATCTTTACTGCTCCTCCCGCTGCGGTGGCAACGCTGCAGCGGTCGGGGATTACTATCCTTTCAACTGCGAACAATCATGCAGTCGATTATGGGATAAGTGCATTAGAAGAGACGATCGATCGCTTAGAACAGGCGAACATTCCCTTTGTTGGAACGTCTAAGGACAAGGAAAATCTCTACCGACCGCTGATTTTCCGGAAAAACAACATAAAATTTGCTATCTTTGGTGTGACGTCGTTCGTCAACATGACGTTTAAGAATTGGCAGAACTATGTAGCTACTGCTGATACTGTGGAGTTGGGGAACGCACTACGGGCAGTACGGAGCTCGGTGGATGTCGTCGTGATGAGTTATCATGGCGGCGTGGAGTATACCGACAAACCAGCTACACCGGTGAAGGAATTTGCGGAATGGTCTGTACGGCACGGCGTTGATATTTTCCTTGGTCATCATCCGCATGTTACGTTTGGTGTTGTGCAAAAAGAAAAAAGTTTCATCGTCCACTCGCTGGGAAACTTTGTTTTTTATCAGCCGCAGTATTACTGGACGCAGCGTAGTTACGGAATAAAATTTTTAATTACGAAGAACGATACGAAAACATCCGTAGACATTCTTCAAATGATTCCGGTCAATGTCTCGATGCAAACGCGTCGCCTGACCGATGCGGGCGAAAAACAAAAACTGTTTCAGCGAACGCAACAACTTTCAAATATCGATCTTTCAGCATACTGGAAATAAAGTGAAAAATGTTACCCTGACTATTGTGTCGTTGGCTGCTGCATTCCTTATCATCTCATGTTCATCCACGGAAGAAACTATTACGCTTCCTGTCGAGGAGCGGTTTGCGAAAGCAAAAGCATTGTTCGAGGAAGGTGAATATCTTCAGGCGATCGAAGAATTCAAGATCGTTACGCTGCAGTATCAAGGAAGTGAATACGGTGATGATGCGCAGTATTACCTTGCCGAATGCCGTTTCATTCGCGAAGAATACATCCTTGCTGCCGCAGAATACGATAATCTTATCCGGTTGATGCCCGGCAGTCCGTTCGTCAATATTGCACGATACAAACGGGCTGAATCATATTATCAACTGTCACCGAGGCCGCAACTGGACCAGAAATACTCGCGCTATGCACTGGATAATTTTCAGACCTACATCGAGTTTTCACCGACCGATAGTTTGGTGAAGGATGCTGAACGGAAGATCGAGGAAATGACGTTGAAGCTGTCGCAAAAAATGTTTGAAGGCGGTAAACTGTATTACCGTCTAGAGTATTATCGTGCGGCTATTTCCTATTTTGACAAACTTATCCAGGAGTATCACGATTCACCGTTTGTGGACGACGGGATGTTCTGGAAAGCGAAAAGCCAGAATGCACGGAAAGATTTTGATGGTGCAACACAGACAGTGAATGAATTACTGATAAAGTATCCGGATACCGATCTCAAGGACGGCATCGCTGAATTACTGCAGACGATTAGCGAAGACAGAGCTGAATATCTTGAAGACCAACAGAAACGACAAGCGAGCAAAGTAGAATGAACGACGGACTTCATCTTTCTCCTCATCAGGCGGGGATGACACAGCTGGTGTTGCCGAATGACACCAATCAATTGGGAAATTTGCTGGGAGGCCAGCTGATGCACTGGATCGATCTTGTTGCGGCAATTGCCGCTGCACGGCATTCTCATCATATCTGTGTAACGGCGTCGGTGGACGATCTTAATTTTCTCCATCCTATCAAGATCGGTGAAGTTGTGACGTTGTTAGCGTCGGTGAATAGGGTATTCCGGACCTCAATGGAGGTCGGCGTGAAAGTGATGTCCGAGAATTTGTTGACCGGAGTTGTAAAACATGCCAACACCGCTTATTTGACATTCGTCGCACTGGATGCGTCGGGCACACCGTTGCAGGTACCTCAGATTACCTGTTCAACGGATGAGGAACAACGACGCTTCGAAGATGCAATGCACCGCAGGGAACTCCGATTAGACCGGCGGAAAAAAATTCTTCAATAACTCATACACTCGTGAATGCAAAAACAAGGGGAGTTGTGCTCAGAGAACAAACTGTTCGTAGTACTGTGCGTGCTGAATATTCTCCTTACCGGTACCGTCACAGCGCAGATGCGCGACATCCATTCACTTGGACAGCTTGAGCAATTCACACTTCCTGTACCTGCCAAATTTCCTACACTGCTGAACTATTCATCGGGGAACTATCCCGATCTGCTGTACTTCAATGCCGATTCTTCAACTGTCGAGATCCTGCGGAACAATGGAACAGGTTTTTTTCGCGACGCAATCGTTATCGCCCATACGTCATCCGTTACATCCCTCACTATAGGGAATATCAATAATGATGGAATCGACGATATTGTACTTGTTCATCGCGATCAAAATCAGGTAGAAGTGCTCGTGAGCAATATCAAGGACTCCGCATATACATCCGCACTCTATCTAGTTCACTTTTATCCAGAACATGCGCTGATTGGTGACCTTACCAATGACAAGATTTCCGATATTATCTGTTATGGCAAGCTTTCATCGGGTATTAGTGTATTGCAGGGAAAAGGGAACGGGAAGTTCAATCCGTTCAAGATATTGTTCGAAAATATTCCTGTCAGTGACTGTGCGTTGATTGCGTTGAACGGTGACAATATTCCTGACATTGCGATTCACAACTGGCTCACAAACGAGACCACGATTCATTTGGGACTAGGTCGATTCAAATTTTCCGAACAAACTGTCTTGTCATTTTCACAGGATACTGTGCAAACGCTTTTTGCCGACTTCAATAACGATGCAATCGCAGATATTGCCGTGCTGTCCATTCAAAACAACACCGTGCAGATCTTGGATGGCGATGGACTGGGAAATTTCTCGTTTGCACAATCAGTTCCGCTCTATGCTCTTTCATACCGTATTGCACAAGGTTCTTTTTCCCGCCTGCTTTTCCGGGATATTGTGATACACCAAAATGCTCAGAATACATTCTCAGTCCTGTTGAACCGGACCGATGGAACATTCTATGACGAAATCGTTTACGGTTCGCCTCTGCCGTCGGCAGAACTTCTCACCGGTGATCTCAACGGCGATGGTGCAGATGATATCCTGCTCATTGACGGACAGAAACAGCTCTACGCAATCCTTTGGAATTCCAAAGATCTTCCGGGCCGGAACGCAGTGGACCGGCAGTATGCAGTCGGTCTCAATCCTACCAATGTTTTTGTTTCTGATCTGACAAATGACGGCAACGACGATATCATTGTGAATAACAACGGTTCTTCTACCATATCCATACTCATTTCCCGCGGGAATACGTTTGCTGGTCAAGTATCAATAGAGACACCGGAGAATCCTCTTGCAGTTTCGTTATACGCTAAGACGGATACTTCGATTACGTTCTATACGACGCATCAAGGTGATCCGAAGATCTCGCTGATCTCACTACGGAAGGAGAATGATTCAATTAGTTCACTTGCCGGCGATGTCGAACAATTTTCTATCCCACTGCCGGAAAAGCCGATGAACGTACTTCCCGATGTTTCCTTTATGCAAAAAGGGATATCGTTGTATGCCTTCATGTCCACTGCGCCGAACGCCATCATGTTCTACCAGCAGGTGCAAGGGACACGATTTTTAGCAAAGAGTCTTGTACCGATCGTACCTTCGAAAATTCTTTATTCCACAATCAATGATCTGAACGGCGACGGGAAAACAGATCTCTTGTATGTCTATTCGGATGTAGCATCGAAAGGCTATTCTCTCGGTGTAACGTTGAACGATTCCTCCGGAGTGTTCAAAGGGAAAGTGTTTTCCTTCTCATTGCCAGATTCTTCAATACGGAGGGCAATGGTGTTTATCGAGGATTTTAATGGAGATCAGACGAAAGACTGTTTAGTGTATACGGCTCCGGCGAATACTTTGCGCCTTGCGCTGGGGAACCGTGAGTCTATGTTCGGAGATTCCAGGGCCATTGTTACCGATCTTCAGATAAAAATACCGGAACAGGTGCAAGTGTATGATGTTGATAATGACGGAAACCCGGATATTCTCTTCCATAACCAGGATAAGGAATCATTGATGCTCTATCGCGGCAGGGGAAACGGGACCTTCATGCGCGGCAGTGCTATTGCAGTAGTTCCGGCCGGGTCAGTCTTCCGCTGCGGCGATTTTAATGGCGACGGCGTCGCTGATCTGATCTTTACACATTCAAAAGAAAATTCAGTTACAGTGAAATATGGCTTTCAAAAGTAGCGCATATATTTTTATTCTGATGTTCGCTGGCATGACGGCGACGGCACAAGAAGAATCTGAAAAATGTGGAACGTTCAGAGTTGTCCGCGAATTGTCTCATCGAAGGCAGCAGCAGATGAAGCTGCAATCCGAGCCACGTCCGATAGTACAGACAAGTGTGTTGACGAAGAACGGGAAGATCCGCATTCATTTCGACACGAGCGGAATCAATCAGCCTGCAATGGTATCCGTCTCTTTTGTGAACGGCATTAAAACTGTTTCACGGATTCCAAACAGTTATCGTCAATGGATAGATACATTGGCGATGATATTGGATTCAGTATGGCGTGCGGAGGTAGACCAGTATGGATTCACCGCACCGCCTCCGGATGCGCTGAGAGGGGGAGGAGATGAGTATGATATCTATGTGCTCGATCTTGGTGGCAACGGGATGTTCGGTGTAACCAATATTGAATCCGACTTGCCGGTGGGTCCCACAAAACAAAATCAGGAATATGCGACGTTCATCAATATCGATAATGATTTCGGTGCAGGATTCAGAACAAACGGAGTTGAAGCAATGATGGCGACCGCCGCGCATGAATTCCATCACGCTATTCAAGTCGGTGGATCGGGGTTATGGGATGATGCTCAATTCTTTTTTTACGAACTCTGTGCGGAAGCGATGGAAAATACCGTCTTTCGGGATGCGAAAGACTATCTCTTCGACGTGAAAACATATTTTGCCAATATTTCAACAATCTCGTTGTTTCAATTAAGCGACGGTACTATTAGTCATGCGGGATATGAACGCGCGATCTGGGGGATGTTCCTCATGAAAAAATATGGGACATCGGTAATGAAAGAGATTTGGAGCGCACTACGGACAAACCGTCCCATCCCAGCATTACATACTGCATTGAATACATACGGCACTTCTATCCAGCGTGAATTTGCAGACTTCACATACTGGAATTATTTTACTGCACATCGCGCAGATTCCGTACGATATTTTTCCGATGCAAAACTGTTTCCTCCTGTAACACTCTTTCAGACGATTGCTGTGAATGCATCCAAACAGAATGTACAGATCAACACCAAAAGTTTTGCTCCTCAGTTTGTAAAAGCCACTACAGGTTCAGACTCGGCTTTTTTCATTATTTCAAACACAGATTATAACGACGCGCTGAATAATTTACAGCAATTGTACCCGGCAGAGCTGTATGTTACCACTTCAACGGGAAGCGATTATACTGCTGTCTCAAAGAGTATCTTTGCAAAGTTCATTTGGATTACGAATCCGGACAACTGGTTGTACCAACCCATTGGAACAGTTTCAACGACCAGCTGTTTTCCAAATCCTTTCAGTCCTTCGACTTCTTCGTTACTTATCTCATTGAACGGCGTTGGAGCAGGAGATAATGTGACGCTATCAGTAATTTCGGCAGTGTCAATGGACATGATTTATTCGAAAGAAGCTGAATATTTGGTCTTTTCTGGCATAAAATATGCAGAATGGAACGGGAGAGACCAGCAAGGTCACATTGTTCCTTCAGGTGTGTATCTGTATATTTTATCAAATGGTTCGAATGTTGTTAAAGGAAAATTTGCGGTTATTAAATGAAAAAACTGACCTTTAAGTCCGAAAATATCACTAAATTATACAACCGAAGGATGATCATTGAAAATGTTACATTTTCGTTGAATGAAGGGATATCCTTTGCAATAACAGGAAAAAATGGCTCTGGTAAATCAACCCTGATAAAGATTTTGTGTGGTGTGTTATCACCGACGAAAGGTTCGATGGAACTGACTGTAGACGGCACACTCGTTCCGTATCCTGATTATTATCCATACATCGGTTTGGTGTCGCCCTATCTGAACATGTACGAAGAGTTCTCTGCCGAAGAGAATTTATCGTTCATGGCACGGGTGCGGAATTTAGGACCTGCGGCTGTTGAACGGGGAGAGATGCTGTTAAAGGAATTCGGCATCTTCGAACATCGGAAAAAAGAGGTGCGTTTTTATTCTTCCGGTATGAAACAGCGATTGAAGTATTGTGCGGCATTACTGCATCAGCCTGCATTGCTCGTTTTGGATGAACCCTCTTCCAATCTCGATCAGTATGGAATTGAAGCGGTAAGGAAATTTATGACACTGCAAAAGCAGCATGGCACGTTGATCTTCGCAACGAATGACAGGGATGATCTGCAATATGCAGATACAGTTTTTTCCATCGAGAATGGAAAGCATTGAACAACAGACAATAAAATCGTATTTTATATAAGATGATCGCCGCCACCGCATACCATATCTTCATTAAAGAGTTTGTTTCAGAGTTCCGAACCCGCTATGCTTTAAATGCGTTGCTGATGTTCGTTGTAACGACGCTTTCGATCATCCTTTTTTCCATTGGTCAGGAAGCTCCATCCCCGGATGTACTTTCCGGGACGCTTTGGATCGTTATTTTCTTCAGCGCTATGTCTGGTTTATCCCGTACTTTTGTTGCGGAAGAAGAGCGAGGTACATCGCTGACGCTCAGGCTGCTTGCCCACTCAAGTTCTGTCTATATCGGGAAATTAATTTATAATTTTATTCTGATTCTTGTTTTGTCGATTATCATTGGTGCGGCATATTTGTTATTCATTAACGAATTCTCAGTGAAAACATATGAGATCTTCTGGTTGACAATTTTACTGGGAAGTGCTGGTCTTGCAAGTGCATCGACGATCCTCGCAGCGATTATTGCAAAAGCGAATACGAAAGGAACCTTGTTTCCCGTGCTTGCGTTCCCTGTGTTGCTGCCGCTGCTGCTTACCTGTATTAATGCAACAAAACTTGCAACGGAAGGCGCATTTCTGGCTGAGGCGTTAAAAGAATTTCAAATTTTGCTGTCGTTTACTATTGTTATGATCACCACTTCATTTTTGGTATTTGATTTTGTCTGGAAAGATTGAACTGTATGAAAACATGGTTGAAAATCTCCGTTTCTGTTTGGCTGACAGGAATTATTATTGCTGGAATAGCGTTCCCTATGGTGAAATCTCCGACGGCGTGGTATGAATTTCCCTTTATTCCCGGCCTTGAAGAAAAAGCACGCAATATTATTTTCCATGTTCCAATCTCATGGTCAACGG
>JBAYJG010000118.1:0-8978 GCA_041665225.1 Bacteroidota bacterium | reverse complement strand
CATTTCTTTCTGAAAACATTTTCATGTTCTTTGATGTTGAATAAAAATCCGGTCGATCTCTCATTCCTTCATTAGGAATCAGGGAATCAGTGGCAAAACCAGCAGGGGTTCCGACGAAGAGATGATTCCCGGTCATGGCAAGACTCGTGACATACAAACCGGTATTTACAGGAGTCCAATTTGCGCCGTTGTTCGTAGAGAGATACACATCGTAATTTGTTCCAGCAAAAATATTCGCACCAGAAACTGCAAAAGAGGTCACGCTTTTATTCTCAAGCCCGTCATTGACTGCAGTCCAGCTTGTTCCGTTATCGGCTGATCGAAAAACGCCAGAAGGAGTTCCGGCAAAGAGATTCGTATCGGAGACGGTAAGTGCAGTGATATGAATATCCGTCAATCCTGTATTGACCTCGACCCAATTAGTGCCGAAATCCGTGGAGAGAAAACAACCTCCCCAAGGATTCCCTCCTAACAGATTTGTACCATTCACTGCGAAAGATCTGATAGATTTGTTACTAACCGGTAGTCCGTTGTTGACCGATATCCAGCTTTCCCAGTTATCTGTTGATCGCGAAACACCAGAGGATCCGCCTGCAGAAAAGAGGTAAGCAACAATCCCTTCACTGTCGAGGATTGCGGTAAATGCAACCGAGGGATTACCTTGCCTTGCGTTCGCCGCAAACCAATGAGATCCATTATCGGTAGATCGGTAGATTTTACCATTTGTTCCGACAAAAAGGTCGGTGCCAATTGCTGCCAATGTGAAGAGATTAAAATTGGTAAGACCCTCAGTGACATTTGTCCAACTTGCTCCATTATCGGATGATCGAAAGACTCCGTTGCCGGTAGTGCCGGCAAAGAGAATCGTGTCGATCACAACAATATGTGATATGTTGCATGCATTTATTCCGTAGTTTATTTCAGTCCATGTCACACCGTAGTCGGTTGATAGTGCAACACCTCCACTCGTTGCTGCATAGAACTTCATTCCGCTTGTTATACTATCGGCAGGACTCGCTACAATTGACCACACATATCTATTAAATGGAGGAGTTTGCGTCGCAACCCAGCTTGCACCATTATCGTCAGAACGATATATGCCATCCCGGCCCTGTGCCCCCGCAAAAAGACTTTTCCCTCCAGAACCGCTAGGGAGGATAGCAAATGATAATAGTTTTTTAAATTGTGGGAGTGTAATGACCGATGTCCAGTTTGAGCCGTTATCGGAAGATTGAAATACGCCATTATTACCGGATGCTGCGAAAAGCATAGAGTCGTTTACTGCAAGTGCCTGAAACTGATCGTTAGGCAATCCGTTGTTGATTGCGGTCCAGTTTACACCGTTGTCGGTCGAACGAAACATACCGCCATACGTCCCGGCAAAAAGATTTGAGTCATTTGCAATAAGTGCATAAACATTGATATACGTTAATCCAGAATCATTGGGATTCGTTAAACCAGAATTTATTGCTGTCCAGGTTGACCCACTATCAGTCGAAAGAAATGCACCAAAACTACCAGCAAAAAGATTTGTACCTCCTAACCCATTTGGTCGGGCAATTAAAGCCATACAATAGCGTGCTCCGTAATTATCGCAGAAGTTCCAGCTATTACCATTATCAGTAGATTTAAGAATGCCACCTAGGGTGCCGGCAAAAATATCAGTACCAATTACCGCAAAAGAATAAATGACATCGTATATCCCGCTTTCATAGACGCGAGTCCAGTGTGAACTGTCATCGGCAGAACGATATATGCCCGCACCCTTTATTCCGGCAAAGACATATCCATTATGAACTGCTACACAGTTTGCTACTCCGCCGTACGGTCCATCTGTCTGAATCCATTGGGCTTGCAGTGCATTCACATGCAACAATAAATAAAAACAGACAAACGATATTCTGGGGTTGCGAATAAATACATAGAAATTGCTCATCTGAAATTCCTTTCGATAAACAATAAAGGGCAAGAAAAAATTGCTATTCAAAGAGAGCAATCCATTCCATATACAACATTGAAATTTGTACCTTGTATCGGTCTGATGTATCAGTAATAGCTGATAATCAAATGTAAGTGTATCCAAACAGACTAGAGAAATCTTCTATTGCTGAGAGAGATGGATAGGAGAAAGGAGGTGCAACAACCTAATCCAAAAAAATGGACACAATGCCGCCAGGCGGTTGGTAGTGCTACTGTAAAATGAGTGGTAAATCTATAACATCCTTAGAAAGCAGATAGATTTACCTTGTTACTACTGAAGAATGTAGAAAAGATTCTACCTACTCGCAACACATATATAATCGACAAATATCATCGATCTGTCACAGTACAATCGACCGTTTTGCCAGTGATTTTGAATTGTTTTTAGAACGTACACGATCAATTCCTTTCTATCCTGCAAATATAGCATCCCGCTTCGGCATTCCGGGCATGAAGGTATTCGATGCCAGCATTGGAATTGAAGATGAAAGGTATCAGTTCATCAACATCATTATTCCCGACCAATTGAGTGTGGATCATTCTTTGATCTTTTGTGTATCCGATCAAAGTCAGCGGGAAATTCACCGGATCATTTTTGATCTCCGGGGGGAAACGGTGGATGTCGCTGTACGCTTTCACTTCCTTTTTGTGGATGAACACTGGCCCGGGCTGATCGAATGCATTTCTAACGGTAAAGGGACTGTGGCGGAATAACAACCGATGATCGTGTCCCGGAACAAACGCGGTCAGGGAAACCCTGCACGGTCCATACCCGGTTGCCAGTTGCTCGACAACATCAATATTAAATTGATCTTTTCCAGTTCGCCTTATTCTTTCTGCAAATGCTTCGGATATTGGTACAATTCTGAAGAATGACATAAGAATGCCTTTGATAATATTGTTATTGGGTGTGAATTGACGATTTCTTGAACAACTTATTGCTCTGTTTGCGTATGCGCAGTCTCCCAGCCGAGCATGGCGATCTTTCTGGTCTCTCCCCAATGATAGTTGCCGAAGCCACCGGATGACTTGATTACACGGTGACAGGGGATAAGGAAGGCGACAGGGTTTTCACCAATAGCCGTGCCGACTGCTCTGGAGGCTTTACTGTGTTGTATGGCCTTTGCAACGGATCCATACGTTGAACATTTTCCCATCGGAATCTTCAAGAGTGTTTCCCACACTTTCACTTGAAACGCCGTTCCTTTTAAGTGAAGCTTAATGGTTTCCAGCTTTTTCCAGTCTTGTGTAAAAATAAACAATGCATTTTGCTGAATCCTGTCCAAACGATGGACAAATTGTGCAGCAGGAAATTGGTGTTTCAATTCTTTCAATGCATCAGTATCATCTTCAGAAAAGGCGAGGTGACAGATCCCTTTCGGAGTGGAGGCGATGATAACATTTCCGAACAGCGTTTCCGCAAAACTGTAATTTAGTGTAAGTTCCGCTCCGCCGTGTTTAAATTCTGCCGGAGTCATTCCTTCGATTGAGACGAACATATCGTGCAGCCGTCCCGTCCCGGAAAGCCCTGTTTCCATAGCGGTATCGAGGAGCGTTGCCTGCTGTTCCTTTAACAACCATTTTGCATGTTCTAAAGTAACATACTGAAGGAATTTTTTCGGACTGGTGCCTGCCCATTCTGAAAACAATCTCTGGAAGTGGTAAGGGCTTACATGCACTTTCCCGGCGATCTCCTCCAGCTGCGGCTGGCGGTTATAATTCGTACGGATAAATTCTATTGCATCGGCGATCCGGCGGTAGTTCAGGGAATCCTGTGATTTCGTCTGTTCCATAAAGTCTTTCTTGATATTTGATACATCAAATGTAAACATGAATGGGCAGTATCGCCACCCGAATCTTGCTCACTTTCACTGTTCAGGGGAGACTACACCATGGGTAAAGTGAACGGAATTACAATGCGCTTTCCTGCAAAAGAATTTGACAGTTGGTAATTGGTTAATCGCGAAAATGCTGGAAGAGACAGTTTATTTCTCGGCAGGGGCTTTCATAATGTTATTGAATATCACCAGTGAAATTCCGCCGGCTGTTATAGTCGCAACAATGTCCCTCCAGTCGCAGGTGTTTGTACCCGGAAGGAAATATTGGATAACTTCATAGACGATCAATCCTGCGGTGATGAGGAGAATTATTCTTTTTCCTGAACGGAGATCAGGATTGAGAATGCCAAGTTCAAAGAAGATGATGGCGATTGTTCCGGTAAAATTTCCTATGGTGTCAGCGATCCAAAAGTCGAAAATAGCATGTGCGTAGATATACGGCCGGTAGATATGTCTGCCGATCTCGGTGATCACAAACATGCCGACGAATAACACCAGAAACGTCCCTCTCTTTGCGTCGAAAATAAACAGTCGCCTGGGATCAATTATCATTCTGTTTTGATTATCCTGCACAGTCATTTAATCTTTTCAACAATTAACAGAAAGTCGACCTTTGCCGTTGCTCCCATCAACTGGAATGTTGGTTTCACATTCGGGAAGACTGCTAGTATTTCTCCATGCAGTGTATTCAGGAATTTCTCTAATTCATTCTGCATCGTATTACTTTTTACATCTAACCGTAATACTCTGTATTTCATAGCGCCTCCTTCCGCAGTTACGCGGTTGAGTTTTTATCATTTTCCGTACCATTGGAATGCCGTAATTTCCTGATAATATCAATGACTGCGAGAATAATCCCGATTCCGAATAAACTATATCCTATAAGCCTATCGTCGCTAGTGAAAAGTCCCGCCAGGATAAATCCGAATGCCAATCCTCCCAGCGGCGTGAATTTATTCCGGCCTTTGTGCCTGTTAATGACAAAAGCCAGAATAGCGATGATCATTAATGTTGCAAGAAGAAGAGGAATAAAAATAATTGAGATATCCATGCTTGTCCCATTATAGTTTTTGTAAAACAACTGACCTGCTGAAAAAATAGTGAGGTGAATCTTTTACGGTAAATCCATTATTCAATGCAATTTGTATTGTCTGATCTATCATTGTCTTTGAAACGTGAAGAAGAGGTTCGGCGATCAGGAAGAGACCACCGTATTTCAACATTGCAAAAACATTCTTCATGAATTGTTCCTTGTTCGGTACCTCATGCACCATCCAAAATGCAAGGACAAAATCTACTCTTTCGGGAATTTCCATGACGCCGTTATGGATAAGCATGCAGGTGATCTGATTTGCAACTCCTGCGGAAACTGCTTTAGCCTTCAAGCTATCCAACATTTTCTGCTGAATATCGATGGCGTAGATTTTTCCGCTTTGCCCGACAAGACTGGCCATGGGTATGGAAAAATATCCCTGTCCGGGACCGATGTCCACGACGATATCACCGGGTTTGACAAAGTCTTTCATGATCTTTACCGGATCCTGCACCTGTCGACGGAGGAAATTATCGAACGTAAAACAGCAGTACCACGGACACACGTGGCTATTCCGAACGAATATGATGTCTGCAAGTGATTTCATATCACCAGAGATAGGGAATCAGTCTGTACCGAACCGTTGAACAGTATTCAGTATAGCCGGAAAGCTGTTCTCGCAATATTTTCTCTTCATTTCGGATACGAAAGACCATCATCACCGGTACTATGGCGAATGGAATCAATCCCCAGTACGAACCCAGCGCCACAGGAGTAGCAAGATACATGACGATCGCACCGAGATACATGGGATGACGGATGATTTTGTACGGGCCGGAAGAAATTACAGACTGTTCCTGCTCCACCTGAATTATTCTCGAGGCGTACCTGTTGCTGTAAAATACATAGATAATGAAGAGATAACTGATGAGCACAACGACATCGGCAAGAAGGACGAGTACTGCAGGTATGTTCGACCATCCGAACCGGATGTCGAACCCGGGAACAAGAAAACCGATCACATAAAAAACTGCTCCCGAAGAGACGATCCTCTTTTGTTCACGAACCTGTTCCCTCATCTTCATCCTTCGCTCAAGAAACGCAGGATCATTTTTCAAAAAATACCTGACTGTTACGATCATTGGAATCAAACAGACGGCTGCATACAAGTAGAGCTGCCAATAATACAGCGTGCCTGCAGGAATAAGCAGAACAACACAGAAGAATATTGGAACTGCGATAAACCGCACAGCGATCTTCTTTTTCAGCGAAAACATGTCAATGGAATTTGTTTCCATGGTGAATGTCCTTTGTTCATTATACAATTTCGGATCGGAAACGAAACCTCAGATGACGAAACATCTGGATCAATTCATTCTGATGAGACTATGTCTGTTTCTTCGGAGGGCCGGATGTTGGAAGAGTAGAAAGTCAATGCGATGAGCGGCACCGAAGATTTCGGGTTCCAATTCGCGGTTCGTGCCGGCGAACGGGAAGTGCGTATACAAACGTACGGGGAAAATGAAGTTGAAGCAACAAAATTAATGATCCATCAATGCCAATGGGGTAACAAATGAATAGGACGGAATATGCACCGTCCTATTCATCCAGAGCGATTTCTTATTTTTTGCTTTTCCCGCCATTCCCGTTGCCCATATTTAAAAACGGTTTCAGCAATTCGATGGGAAGGGGAAAGATCGTTGTTGAATTGTTCTCGGAGGCAATCTCCGTCAACGTCTGCAGATACCGAAGCTGCAGCGCAATGGGGTTCCGTTCGATCACCGCAGCCGCTTCGCCGAGTTTCACGCTTGCCTGCAACTCACCTTCGGCATGGACGACTTTGGCGCGGCGTTCACGTTCTGCTTCGGCCTGTTTTGCCATGGCACGCTGCATTTCCGGCGGAAGATCGATCTGTTTTACTTCAACGTTGGCAATCTTTATCCCCCAGGGTTCGGTATGATTGTCGATGATGATTTGCAGCTCGTGATTGATCTTATCCCGCTGTGCGAGCAGATCGTCCAGTTCAAATTGTCCCAGAATGCTCCGCAGTGTTGTTTGTGCAAGCTGCGATGTGGCATAAATATAATTTTCTACGCTGACGATGGCTTTGTCCGGCTGCACCACGCGGAAATAGACCACTGCATTCACTTTAATGGAAACGTTGTCTTTGGTGATGACATCCTGCGGGGGGACATCGAGCACCACAGTGCGCAAACTTACCTTTACCATCCGGTCGATGCCGGGAATCAGGATGATGAGTCCCGGTCCTTTGACAGCGAGAAGTCTTCCAAGGCGGAAGATCACCCCGCGCTCATATTCGGAAAGGACTTTGATAAGATTGAAGAGGATAATCGCTGCAAAGGCGACCATTAAGAATAAACCGATCATGCCGTCCATACTAGTTCTCCTATGTTATTGTGGGAGTTGTCCTACCCCTGTAAGGTGTAGGAGACTACCGATTGAGATTTATAGCTTTTTTACTTTCAAAGATAATCCGTGGATTTCTGTTACGACTACTTTACCATCTTTGTTGATTTTTCCTTCGATACTTTCCGCGTTCCAAAGTTCCCCTTGTATTTTCACTTGTCCGGCAGGATTCAAAGTGCTGAAGGCGATTCCTTCACTACCGATCATGCCCTGCTCTCCGGTATCCACCTTTCTTCGTTGTGCCCGCAATCCCGCGCCGATAACAAAGAAGAAAAAGAGTGCTGTCATGATCACCAGCGGAATGATCACACTCAGTGAGACTTCAACGATTCCCATCGGCTCATCTGTTTGATACAGCATGATCGAACCGAAAAATAGTGCGATGACACCGCCGACGGAAAGAAGACCATAGCTTGCGATCTTGATCTCAAGAATAAATAGTATAATGCCGACAATGATCAACGCAAGTCCCGCATAATTGATCGGCAATGTCTGCATAGTATAGAGTGCAAGAATAATCGCAATTGCTCCTGCTACTCCCGGAAATACAGCTCCGGGATTATAGAGCTCGAAGAAGAGTCCATAGATGCCGATAAGGAATAAAATGTAGGAGATATTCGGATCGCTGAGCAGGTTAAGGATTTCGTATTGCCAGTTCATGGCATGCTCTTCAACGACGGCATTCTTTGTTGCAAGGACGATCGTGTCTTTTTCGATAATGACGGACCGTCCATCCAGCGAATCCAGCAGCGCGATGCGGTTGGAAGCGATGAAGTCGATGACATTTTTCTCCAATGCTTCTGTTTCAGTGATCGAGACGCTGTTCCGGACTGCATCTTCCGCCCATTCGATGTTGCGTTTCCGTTTTTCGGAAATCGTCCGGATGAAGGCGGCGGCATCGTTCGTGACTTTTCCGGACATGACTGAATCCATTTCCCCCTGCGTGGAGACTGGATGTGCGGCGCCGATGTTCGTTCCCGGAGCCATGACGGCAATATGTGCGGCCATCGTGATAAACACTCCTGCGGATGCCGCACGCGATCCTTGCGGAGAGACGAACACAATGACGGGAATTGGCGAATTCAGAAATTCCGAAACAATGTCCCGGGTGGCTTGGAGAAGTCCCCCCGGCGTATTCATTTCAATGACAATTGCCTGAGCGTTACGCGACTGTGCATAGTCAATGCCATGTTTCAGGTAATCATACGTTGTCGGATTAATGCTGCCGTTGATGGTAAGGATATGGATCGGCTGTCCGGCGGAAAGGAGTCCGAACAGCAGGAAAGTGAGGATGAAGGAATTTTTCATGGCTGTTCTTTTCAATAATTGCATAAAGGTAGAAAAAGAAGGGGGGTAAAACAAGGAGTGATACCGCTTCGTTTTAATATGGAAATTTGATATTATTACTTTCCAGTGTATTTCAGTCAGCGATGTCCTGTACCTTCAAAGTGCCGGATATCTTACAATTATTACCAAAAAGGCACAGTGTCGTTTTTTAAGAATATCACTATTGATATCACACCGCTGCGGAAGAATCGCGACTACCGTTTATTGTTTGTCGGACAGTTCATCTCATTCCTCGGTTCATCCATCACCGCGGTCGCACTATCGTATCAGATCTATACTGTAACACGATCGACAGCGTATGTTGGTATGCTGGGGTTGTTTCAGTTATTGCCGCTGTCCATCAGCGGATTCAT
>JBAYJG010000117.1:0-9007 GCA_041665225.1 Bacteroidota bacterium | reverse complement strand
GGTTAGTTCGTAAACTGTGTACCCGTTGTCGCGCAAAGATCAAAGAAAGTGATAAACCGGTTTTGCTGAAACTGGGACTGACTGAAGAAGAGATCAATTCAAATACAATATATCGTCCCATAGGGTGTATCGATTGTCTCAAAGGGTATAAGGGACGTATAGCAATTCACGAAGCATTGTACTTTACGAAGGACATCCGGCAAATGATTTTGGATGCTGGTTCATCCATTAATGAAGAAGCGTTACGGCAGGCGGCGATCAAAAATGGTATGATCACGCTTCGTGAGCGTGCATTGGATTTGCTGAAAACGGGGGTCACATCAATCGATGAAGTGACAGCAGCGACAAGCGAAGACTAAACGCAGGCGGAAATGTCATGGGTTTAGGACAAACAATGATTACGTCCATGTTTCTGGTTCTGCTTACCATAGCTGCAATGAATGTCAACAAAATGGTAGTGGAGTGGGACAAGAGTTATTACGAAGAAGAGGCATTTCGTCAGGCATCAGTCATGGCCAACACGTTAATGGCTGAAATCATGTCAAAGAAATTTGATGAGTATGCGTTATCAGGTGCCAGTGATACATATTACCAGAGTCTTTCTGCTTTTTCCTCTACTCTTGGATCGGAGTCTTGGGAAGGATATAACATTCCTTCGACTGATTATTCATCTTCAAATAATTGGCAAAGATACTATTCGTTTTATAATCCTGGTATCCCTTTTGACGATGTTGATGACTTTAAAGGATATAAACGCACAGGCACATCTGGCGGTATTACAGGTTTTTTGTTGTCTGTAGATGTCAATTATGCAAAAAAAGGTTGGAGTGGCGGACCGGATAGTGTTATTGTTACAACCACAAGCAAATCATATCTTAAACTCATCGAAATTGTAGTAACGAATAACACCTATTTTTCGATGAAAGATACTGATGGCAATGGAACGTTGGATACAATAAAATTGAGATTTAATGGTGTCAAGGCATATTAATGGGAGTCATTCTCGACATATTGGGAATGCTAACGGTCCGCGCAGCAATTGTTATGATCATATTGAATTTGATGATCACAATGCATGAAGCGTTATTCAAAGCATCGGATAGGACAGCGCTCAGTGAATTAATCGCAGCACCCGCTCAATCCATAGAGTATGATTTGAAGTTGGCAGGACCGGATACCACACTGCAGGTGAAATATAAAAAATTTCTCACGCTCGGTCAGACAGATATGAAATTTTATGCCGTCGACACTGCTGGTACACTGTATATTGTCCGATATTACTTAAGCGGAACAACGTTATATCGAAGTGTGAATAATGTGTTGCCAGGCATACAAGTGGCGCAGAATGTATATTCATTTCGCGTTCGCTACTTTAGGTTAGATGGAACATCCACTACATCAACATTCGATCAGATACATTCCGTCTATGTGAAATTGACTATCCAATCTGCATACAGAGAGGCAGTTAATCGTGGCGGGTATAGTGATACCACAGCAAGAAAAATAACGTGGGAACAACATTTTTTCCCGGATAATTTATAGAGGCGTTACCATTAGTCTGTCATTGTCCACGATCAGTCGTATAAAACTGATTTTTGCAGCGAAAATAGTAATAACGAGATAACGAACACAGGGTATTGCTGATTTCGGCCGTTTTCTTTCATATTGCAATTCTATGGCATTTTCTCTACTTTCCCACTATTGATTTGCAGAATAAATCAATATTGGGGAAGTATTGCTCACATTTTTATTACAAACTTCGTTATCATCTAATCGAATAATGTTGTTCCTTCAAAAATCATTGTTTCGGCCAACTATTGCTTTCGTCAGCATTGTGCTGTTGTGTAGTACTTGCACCGTATTGCAAGCGCAAACCTCTGAATTTGTGCCGAAAAGCAAAAAAGAGATTGAAAAAGAAACAATAGCAGAACTGAAAGAACGGAAACGGATTGTTACTTCCGGCATCCTTTCCGTTACACAATCAAAATATCTCTATAAATACGGAAAGGTCAACTCAACCGGCACTGTTGAATTGCATGTGCGATATGACAGCAAAGGGAATAAGACCCGAATTACGGAGTATAATGCTTCTGACGGTAAGATTCGTACGATCGTATCATTTCGATATGATAAGAATGGAAATCTTGTCGAAGAATTATTGAAAAAGGATGAAAATTCCTTTAAGACCGTGCACCGATATAATTCTCGGAATAGTAAGATCGAAACTGTATCCTATAGGGCAGATGGCACAGTTGAGAAGAAGATCACCTATGTCTACGACGAGACTGGATTGCTGCTGGAAACATTTGGAAAGCTGGATGACGGCAGACTCTTCATGCGCGATTCCTATCTCTATGATGGGACAGGAAATGTCATTGAGTTCAAGAATAATCTGCGAAAATTCACAATGGAGTACGACCGGAACGGCAATCTGACTTCGGTATTGAAGTTCCAGCGATATTTCAAGGCGTACGACAGTATACAATATAATCTGAACGAACAGTTTACGTTCGAGTATGACAGGTTGAATCATCTCGTTGAAATGCGATCGTATCGTCCTGACAGCACGCAGAAATCCAGAACGCAATATGTTGTGAATGAGTCCGGGCAGAACTTGGAAGAAAGAGAATATGGTTCGGACGGGCGACTCGTATATTCGCGCGTTTTGAAGTATGATAAGAACCAGAATTTGATGGAAGAATCAGGCTCCGACCGAACAATGAAATTCAAAACTGTCTATAAATATGATACACGGGGTAACCGGACAGAATGGGTTGAGTTTGACCAGATCAATGAACCTGTTAGTGTTACGAAAGTATCTTTCTCCCGGTTTGGTGCGAATGCCACGGCTGCAAATTCGGCAGCTGCCACTGTTGACGATTCGTTGTTTGCTGACGAGGAAGATCCATTAAACAATGAAGAATTTTTCCAAATGATCGGTTCCAGGGTTATCGCACCCGACGGTACGTACCTGGGAATGGTTATCGCTGATACGGCAAATCCTCAATCGATCATTAACACATGGGGACAGTACGGCTTCAGCCAGTCTCCGACAAGCATATTTAATCCTTCAATTCCGTATGGTGGAGATAACGGCATATTTAGTCCATTCAACGCACAAAGTCCAAGCCCGCCGTCGATATATAAGGATGGGAAATTCTTTACCTATCTTACGGAAAATGACAGTTACCGTCCCCGCACCATGCCGCGGAAACTGATCGAATTTTTGAAAAACCTCGCCAAACAGAACTAGTTTTGTTCTTTTCCGGCATTGAATAAACCGGCACTTTTCCGTATCTTCCCTATAGCGTAAGGGTACAACTTTTCTATAATCCCTCTGAGCAGGGATTTTTTATTGTCAGGAGAATATTTTTAGGGATGCAATACAAAAAAAGAACACATACGTGCGGAGAATTGCGTTCTTCACACATTGGACAATCAGTAACACTTACTGGATGGGTGGATACCCGCCGTGACCTTGGCGGTGTTATTTTCATCGATCTGCGCGACCGGTACGGTAAGACGCAGGTCGTTTTCAATCCGAAGCACAGTGAAGCAATACATTCACTTGCAAAGGATTTGCGTACAGAATTTGTCATTTCTGTCTCAGGGAAAGTTGAAAAGCGGCCCGAAGGAACTGGGAACGCGAAGTTGAGTACAGGTGATATCGACGTGTTAGCGGATGATCTGACGATTTTGAATAAAGCGGAAACGACACCCTTTCCCATCGAAGATAAACTCGATACGAATGAAGACTTGCGGTTGAAATATCGCTATCTCGATCTTCGCCGGGAACCGATGCAGCGAAATCTGCTCCTCCGTCACAAGATGTATCAGATCACGCGCAGGTATTTTGATGAACATGATTTTATCGAGGTCGAAACGCCGATCCTGATGAAAAGCACTCCGGAGGGGGCGCGGGATTTTCTCGTTCCCAGCAGAATCAATCCCGGTAAATTCTATGCACTTCCTCAGTCACCACAAACGTATAAGCAGATTCTGATGGTGGCGGGATATGACCGCTATTTTCAGATCGTGAAATGTTTCCGCGACGAGGATTTACGTGCGGACCGGCAGCTGGAATTCACTCAGATAGACGTGGAAATGTCCTTTGTGGATGAATCCGATATTCAGACGATTGTTGAAGGTTTGATGAAACGGTTCATGAAAGAGATAAAAGGGATCGATGTGACTACACCGTTCCCGCGTCTGACGTACAAAGAAGCGATGGAAGGATACGGCAGCGATAAGCCTGATCTTCGTTTCGGACTGAAATTTGCCGACTTCAGCGAACTCGTCAAGGATTCCGGCTTCAAAGTATTTGCAGATAATGCAAAGAAGGGTGGCATTGTTGCAGGATTCGCCGTTCCTGGCGGAGCCTCGTACACACGCAACCAAATGGATAATCTTGTTGATTTCACCAAATCCCTTGGTGTCGGCGGTCTTGCATATATCAAACTGACCGAAAAAGGAATAGAATCGGCTATTGAAAAATTCCTCGGGAAAGAAATATGCGAAAAGATCTGTGAAGCGGCGGGAGCAAAAACGGGGGACAACGTGCTTATCGTTTCTGATTCGTGGCAAAAAACATATACGACACTCGGAGTGCTTCGATTAGAGATTGCAAAACGGATGAACCTGATTGATGATAACAAGTGGAACCTCCATTGGGTGGTGGATTTCCCGATGTTTGAATATTCGGAAGAAGAGAAACGGTATGTTGCCATGCACCATCCATTCACTTCTCCGAAACCAGAAGATGCTCATTTGTTGGACGGCGATGCGACAAAGGCCAGAGCGCGTGCGTATGATCTTGTGATGAACGGCAATGAAATCGCCGGCGGCAGTATTCGTATCCATGATTCTGCATTGCAAAGTAAAGTGTTCGGATTGCTGGGGATCGGTCCGGAAGAAGCAAAAATGAAATTCGGTTTCATGCTCGATGCGTTCAGGTACGGTGCGCCTCCTCATGGTGGTATCGCCTTTGGACTTGACCGTATGGCGATGTTGTTTGCGGGGGTCAAGTCAATTCGTGATGTGATCGCATTCCCGAAAACAGCAAGCGGCATTTCGCTGATGGATGAGAATCCGTCAACAGTGGATCAGAAGCAGTTGGATGAATTGCATATCAAATTAAAATAACAATCCATTCATTGTTGCAGCGACACCATGCTGCCGTCACCTCAATTTTGAAAAACATTCAAAGCTGAGAAAGAGAGGGTCATGAAGGAAAAAATTCGCATCGCTTCGGGACAAGGATTCTGGGGCGATCTGCAGACTGCACCGGTGGACCAGGTTCGAAAAGGACAGGTGGATTACATGATGCTGGACTATCTGGCAGAAGTGACCATGTCCATCATGCAAAAACAGAAATTGAAAGACCCGAAACTCGGTTACGCAAAGGATCTCATCTCTGTATTTGATACGATTCTGCCGGATATCGTACAAAAAGGGATCCGGGTGATAACAAATGGCGGGGGAGTAAATCCGATTGCCTGCCGTGATGCGATCTTTGAAGTGGCGAAGAAGCACAACATCCGCGACCTAAAAATCGGTGTAGTGTATGGCGACGATATTCTCCCGGAGATCGATTCTCTTGCGGCTCGTGGAATGTATTTGGACAATATGGAATCGGGAGAAAAACTCTCCTCTGTGCGGAAGGATGTCATCAGTGCTAATGTTTATTTCGGTGCGCAGCCGATTGTCGAAGCCTTAAAACTCGGCGCGCAGATCGTAATCACCGGCAGAACCACCGATACAGGTTTGACGCTCGCTCCCATGGTGTATGAATTCGACTGGAAGTGGGACGATTGGAATAAGATCGCCGCTGGCACTGTGGCAGGTCATATACTTGAATGCGGCGGACAATCGAGCGGCGGGAATTTCACCGGAGATTGGAAGAGTGTTCCTGATCTTGCCAATATCGGTTTTCCGATTGCTGAAGCTCATCCGGACGGTACATTTGTTATCACCAAACACGAAAAGACCGGCGGACTTGTTTCCAGTGCGACTGTAAAGGAACAACTGCTGTATGAGATCGGAAACCCTAAAAATTATATCACACCGGACTGTGTCGCTGATTTTACATCAATCCAGCTGGAAGATATCGGCGCCAACCAAGTTCGTGTGTATGGAATTGAAGGGAGACCTGCAACCGATTCCTACAAAGTTTCGATGGCATATTTCGATGGGTACACCGCATTTTCCACATTAACATATGCTTGGCCTGATGCGCTGGAAAAAGCAAAGAAAGCCGATGAGATTTTGCGTATACGGCTCTCCAATTTGGGACTGCAGTTTGATGAGATCCGCACGGAGTTTCTCGGATACAATTCCTGCTTCGGTCCTTTGGCTACTCATCCGGATACGTTGAATGAAGTGGTGATGCGTATCGGTGTCCGGGGTAAAGATAAAAATGCAATGGAACGCTTCAGCAGGGAGATCGCTCCGTTGATATTGACGGGACCTCCGTCTGTCACAGGATTTGCAGCCGGCCGGCCGAAACCAAGCGAAGTGATTGCATATTGGCCTGCCTTACTTCCCAAGGCGGCTGTCACGCCGAAAGTAGAGGTTTCTTCACTATGAAAATTCATCTCTATCACATTGCCCATGCACGCTCAGGAGATAAAGGAGATACCGGCAACGTCGGAGTGATTGCGCGAAAACCGGAATATTATCCGCTGTTGGTGAAATATCTCACCATAGAACGGGTGAAAAAGCATTTTGAAGGAATCTGTCTCGGTGCCGTTGAACGGTTCGAGCTTCCCAATATCGAAGCGCTTAATTTCTTGCTGCATAATTCACTCGGCGGCGGCGGAACAAAATCACTGAAAAACGATGCACAGGGGAAGACGCTCAGCAGCGTGATGTTACGAATGGAACTGGATATAAAGGAAACGATATAATGTTTGAAGATTCAAAAGCAGAACTGCAAAAACTACAGGAACGCCTCACACAACTCCGGGGGTTTCTTTGACATCGATGTCAAACAAAGCGAAATAGATTCCCTCCAGCACAAGACTTCCGAACCGAATTTCTGGAACGATAATGTTGCAGCACAGAAAGTGCTGCAGGAGATCAACTCCCGCAAAACGTGGGTGGATGCATGGTCCTCCTGCAAACGGCTGATCGACGATGCCCATGCCTTTATAGAACTCGCTGATGAATCCGGCGACGAATCGTTGCAGCATGAGATCGATTCGGAATTCCGGAAGATCATCGATGCGTTGGCGGATATGGAATTCCGCAATATGTTGAGCGGTACCGACGACAAACGGAATGCGATCCTTACCGTGCACTCCGGTGCGGGTGGTACTGAATCCCAGGATTGGGCAGAGATGCTGCTTCGAATGTATTCCCGATGGTGCGAAAAGAACGGTTTCAAGATATCGCTGGCTGAACGACAAGACGGCGACGGTGCGGGGATTAAAAGTGCAACGATTGAAGTCTCGGGAGATTATGCATTTGGGTATTTAAAAGCAGAGATTGGTGTGCACCGACTTGTCCGCATCTCTCCGTTTGATGCCAATAAACGGCGTCACACATCGTTTGCATCGGTGTTTGTGTATCCGGAGATTGAGGACGATGTCGAGATTGAAATCAATCCCGCCGACATCGAGATGGATACGTATCGTGCTGGCGGTAAGGGGGGGCAGAATGTGAATAAAGTGGAAACTGCTGTTCGGCTTCGACACATCCCGAGCGGTGTTGTTGTCGCATGCCAGGAGGAACGGTCGCAGTTTCAAAACCGTGAGCGCGCAATGAAAATGTTGAAGTCCCGCTTGTATCAGATCCGCAAAGAGGAAGAGGAAGCGCGGCTTGCTGCGATTGAAGGAACAAAGAAAAAGATCGAATGGGGTAGTCAGATCCGTTCGTATGTCTTTCATCCATACAATATGGTAAAAGATCATCGTACCGAATACGAAACCAGCGACACGCAGGGCGTGATGGACGGCGATCTTGACAAGTTCATCAAAGCATATTTGATGCAGTCCAGCAATCAAAAGGCCGCATAATATGGCATTCACGTCATTCGTCGCGCGCCGATTCCTACAGTTCCAGAAATCATCCCGATCGCAAAGTTTTATTTCCTTTATCACACTTATTGCTATCACCGGCGTTGCTCTTGGAGTGGCGTCGCTCATCATTGCGCTGACGATCCTCGGCGGATTTGAAAAGGAACTCAAGGAAAAGGTCACCGGTTTCACCACGCACATCCAGGTGACGACGTTCACGAATCAGCCTATCCGCTATTACAATCACATCGAAACAAAATTGTTGAAGGAATTTCCGCAGATTCGTTCGGTGTCTGCATTCATTGCGAAAGAGGGAATGGTCAACTTCGGTGAATCCACTGAAGGAGTGATCATCAAGGGAGTAGAACGTGTTAATGATGACAGCGGCATTAAACAATACCTTGTGGAAGGAAATATTTCTTTCGAAAAGATCTCCGAGGGATTGTATGGATGTGCCGTCGGGAAAAAACTGTTGACCGCAATTGGCGCCAAACTTCACGACACCGTTTTTGTGTTTGGCCTCCAAGGACATTTGCAAACATCGCTGGCTCCAAACGTTGTTGCATTCGTTGTGAACGGGGTCTACGAATCAGGAATGTCCGAATATGACGATATCTATTTCTTCACCGGAATCTCTGCTGTTCAGCAGCTCATCAATTTTGACCGGGCAGTTTCCGGATTTGAGGTGATGCTGACGGATGTGAATCAGGCAGAAACTACAGCGCGACAGATCATGGAGGAGCTTGGGTATCCATTCAATGCACGAACGCTGTATCAATTATATCGTAACCTGTTTACCTGGATTGAATTGCAAAAAGAGCCGATCCCCTTGATTCTGGGTTTGATTATTGCTGTTGCGGCAGTGAACATCATTGGTACGTTATTGATGCTTGTACTGGAAAAAAGAAAACAGGTTGGAGTCTTACGATCGTTGGGTGCGTCAGCCGCTTCCATTCGTAGAATATTTCTTATTAAAGGGACGATGATAGCGT
>JBAYJG010000116.1:0-9087 GCA_041665225.1 Bacteroidota bacterium | reverse complement strand
GTACGGATTTCATCTCTCAAACGACGGCCGGAAATGCAACGGCACCAATGGTCTATGTCAAGAATGGCTACATTGTGAAATCGTTAAACATCAACCCGTATACAGGGATCGATGTCCGGGGGAAAATCATGATTGTCTCTGAAGGATATCCCAAAGGGGCGACACGGGGAGATTTTGGGGAAAAACTCGGCGAGGATTACGACACGCCTTCGAATTATGCAAAGAATAACGGAGCGCTTGGGATCATCTCGATTCCGTCATCCAAAACACTGCAGCAATGGGAGAAAGAAAAAAACACTTCATTGGTGAAGGGTGCATTGTCTGTTCCCGCTTTAAAGAGGAAGGAAGAACGACAACCCGTTCCCGTCATTACGGCATCGCTGCCCCTGGTCGAAGCGATCTTCGCAGGAGAACATACCGGAGTGCAATCCATGAGCGTGAAAGCATCGGCGGATTCTGTTGTGTCCTTTGACTTATCTCCGACAAAAACGGTTTCGCTGAATATTGTCAATCGTATCGATTCACTGTATACCCAAAATATTGTCGCTGTCATGAAAGGCTCGGACAAGAACCTGAGGGATGAATATGTGGCATTCGGAGCTCATTACGATCACATTGGACTTCGCGCCGAGCCGGTGAATGGCGATTCGATTTATAATGGCGCGGATGACGACGGCAGCGGTACGACAGGCCTGCTCGCAATTGCGGACGCACTGTCCAAAGGCCCGGCACCGAAACGGTCGATCCTGTTTGTGTGGCATATGGGTGAAGAAAAAGGATTGTGGGGCTCAAAATACTTCGTGCAGCATCCCACGGTTCCATTGAAGAATATCATCACTCAATTGAATATCGATATGATCGGCCGAAGTAAACCGGATACCGGTGAAGCGTCGAAAAACGAAGATTATTCCGGACCGAACGAAGTGTTTTCGATCGGTTCGAACATGATGAGTTCTCTGCTGGGCGAATTAAATGAACGCGTGAATGCGTCCCTGTACAAGTTGAAGCTCAATTACAAATACGACGATCCTGCCGATCCTAACCGGTTATTTTATCGCAGCGATCATTATAACTACGCCAAGGCGGGAATTCCAATCGTCTTTTATTTTGACGGCATCCATGAAGATTATCATCGGGTCTCCGACGAGGTCGGGAAAATTGATTTTACGAAACTGATGAAAGTAACAAGGACGATTTATGCGCTTGGGTGGAAGCTTGCGAATATTCCTTTGCGTCCGGCTGTGAATAAAAATTTTTCTAGGGAAGAGATCGATTGATTGGATATGGCGAGAGGACAGGGTGATGATCTGCTCCTTTCGCCGCCATTCGTCCCGTTCCGGAGGTCGTTCATCCCAATCAATTGCCAGTCGATTCAAACTCCCCGTTTTTTTTGCTACATTCATTCATTGTGAAGATAAAATTTTTCTCAATCATTTCGTTCTGGCTCCTGTTCGCCGTATTCATGACCGGTGTGATGACCCTTGTCCACCCGATCACCAACCGGCCCGCCCCCGTGTGGGATGAGTTTATCTGGGAGCTGGCATTTGCTGTTACCTGGATTGCCGGTACGCCCGTTGTGCTGTGGATTGCCAACAGGTTTTCCCTCCGGCACAGCAATCGCATCCGAAACAGTATTCTCCTGTTGACTGCAGGGATCGGCCTTTCGACAGTGCAATGTACCCTGCATGGGATTATCATTTACGCTTCTCGTCCCGATATCCACGCATTCAATGTCAACATCATCCTCTCTTCACTTTTTTACAATATCGATAAGATGCTCATCGTGTATTGCGGACTGGCGATCTTGCAGCACGCAATGGATTTTTACCGAAGTTTCCAGGAAAAGGAGTTGAAGGCCTCTCGTCTCGAAACACAATTGTCTCAGGCACAGATGATGGCGCTGAAGATGCAGCTGCAGCCCCATTTTCTTTTCAATACGCTGAACGCTATCGTCACGCTGATCCATAAGAACCCGGATCTTGCTGAAGAGACGATCGTACGACTGAGCGATTTTCTACGGATCACGCTGGATGCGTCGGGAAAACAGATCGTTACGTTGAAGGAAGAACTGGAATTCATTACCGCGTATCTCTCCATCGAAGAGGTCCGGTTTAACGGAAGACTGACATACCGGAATCTGGTGGAACCAGAATTGTTTGATGCTCAGGTGCCGATGTTGATAGTGCAGCCGCTCGTGGAAAATGCCATTAAACATGGCTTTTCACAATTCGAAGGATCGTCCGTGCTTGAAATTTCCGCTGTGAAAAAAAATAGTTCTTTAACCATTATTGTGCAGGATGATGCTGCTCCGTCCCTTTCCCTGCAGAATATGAGAGAAGGAATCGGACTGACCAATATCCGGAGCCGACTCCAGGCACTCTATGGCGAGGCTGCTTCGTTGACGATTTCACCGAACACCAGCAGAGGAGTCCGTGCGACGTTGAACATTCCATATTCTTCGGTGCAGGTATGACGATCCATACGCTTATTGTTGATGATGAATCCCTTGCTCGGGAGCGGATCCACACGTTATTGAAAAGTGAAAAGGAGTTCCGTGTTGTAGGGGAATGTTCCAACGGAAAAGAAGCGCTCCGCTCTATCGAAGAAAAGGAGATCGATCTCGTTTTTTTGGATATCGAAATGCCCGCGCTCGACGGTATCGGATTGCTGGAAAAACTCCCCGCGGAGAAACTGCCGCTGGTGATTTTCACAACGGCGTTCGATTTGTTTGCGGTGAGGGCATTCGAGTTGAATGCGATCGATTATCTCTTGAAGCCGTTCACGAAAAAACGATTTCAGGATTCGCTTGAGAGGGTAAAAGAGAAGTTTCGTTCTGGCGACATGGATCTGTACATGTCGCAGATGCTTGCCACGATCCAATCTGTCGCTAAAAAAACTGACTCGGATAAAATCGTCGTCAAGT
Source organism: Bacteroidota bacterium (assembly GCA_041665225.1). GTDB lineage: Bacteria > Bacteroidota > Ignavibacteria > UBA10030 > UBA8401 > UBA8401. Next base: position 6,164 of record JBAYJG010000116.1, on the reverse strand, counting down.
CCGAAGGAAAGATCCGGTTTCTGCCGGCATCGGAGATCCTCTGGATCGAAAGCGATGCGAATTATCTCCGCCTTCATACCTCCAGTGAATCTGTCGTGATCCGCGATACTATGACCAACTTTTCTGCGAGGCTGGACCCTTCGAAGTTCCTCCGTCTGCATCGCACCGTCATAGCGAATACGGCCCATATCGTTGAACTGAAACAGTGGTTTAACGATGAGTATATTGCAATCCTTCACAACGGCACGCAGTTGCCAGTGGGTCGGACCTACAGGAAATCAGTGAGCGCATTTTTTAAACTGTAATCACTGTAACAGCCGTTCGTCCCGCATCTTCCTCCATTGATCCCCCAACCGTATCCTTGCGCCTTGTTTGTGCGTAGATTGCACCATTCAATTCAATAACAATAAAAGAAACTTTCGTAAGGATGGCGTTATGGGTAAATCACTTATTCTGGTTGTGCTGGCGGCGGTTTCGTTGTCGGCGAACATCCACACTGTACCAGCGGACTACGCTACCATCCAGTCCGCGATTGAAGCTTCCGTGAACGGCGATACAGTCGTTGTCTTTCCGGGAACATATTTCGAGAATATTAATTTTCACGGCAAGAATGTCGTTGTTACTTCACGATTCTTTGAGTCGAACGATATGCAGTATATTCTACAGACGATTATCAACGGCAGCAAGCCGAATCATCCTGACACGGCCAGTTGCGTGCTGATCGTCTCCGGAGAGAATTCCTCCGCCGTCCTGCAGGGCTTTACGCTGACGGGCGGGAAGGGCACACGCTGGACCGATGAGCATGGTGCAGGAATATACCGCGAGGGAGGGGGAATTCTTGTGACGGTGTCTTCGCCGGTGATACGGTATAACTATATCATCAACAACGAGATATTCAATACAGGAAATGTTACCAGTACGGGAGGCGCCGGCATCCGTATCGGAGATGGCGGCGGTATTGTCGAGAACAACGTCATTACGCTGAACAAAGCAATGTACGGAGGAGGAATCGTGCTGAACTATTGCTCGGGAACGATCGTGCGGAATAATTTAATTCTTGAAAATACCGTACGTCAGTATGATCTAAACAAACAGGCCTTCGGCGGCGGAGGAATTTGGATGGGTTCACCGAAACCGGGAGATGCATCGTCGAATATCATCGAGAACAATACGTTTATCGGCAATGTTGCGTTGGACAATTCGTCGTCGAGTAGTCTTGCAGGACGGGGCGGAGCGATGATCATACACAGCAAAGCGAAAGCGATCGTCCGGAATAACATTATGTGGCAAAATCATTCCGCATTTCCTATCTCAGCTCTTGCAGTCCTGGGTGGGTCTCCGCAAGTGGAATATAATGATATTATGGGCGGTTATCCGGGCACAGGGAATATCGACGCGGATCCGCAATTTGCCGATACTGCATTTGTGTTGAAACACACATCGCCATGCATTGATGCCGGAGACACATCCTCGGTCTTTTCCGATCCGTTGGATGCAGAGGTCGTCCGTTATCCGGCACAGGGAACGGCGCGCAATGATATGGGAGCGTACGGCGGTCCCCGCAGCATCAGCTTTTTTGCATTTTCGCGGCCGAGCGTGTTTCTCCCGCTCGATCTGGTGAACTTCGGACTGATGCTTCCCGGCGATTCAGTAACGGTGGGATTGACGGTGGTGAATTTCGGTTCGAAAACGGCAGTCATTGACAGCATCCGGTTACCGTCGGGAGACTTTTCGGCAGTTGCAGCAATGCCGATGACGTTGGATGTGAATACCCTGGCATCCATTCCACTGCAGTTGAAACCGTTAGAGAAAATTCAATATAAGGATACGATGTTCGTCTATCATAATTCAACATTCATGAAGAATCCGTATACGGTACTGCTTCGCGGAAATGCTATTCCCACGCCGCTGATGAGTGTGAATTTGCTGGAACATAACTTTGGTGTTCTGGATATCAACACTCCGTCCAAAGACACAACCATCTACATTTATAACCTTGGGACGGGAAAAGATTCAATCCGCATCACTTTGAATCCCTTTGGTGTAAAACCGGCGGATGCTTTGAAACTCTCCGCATCGGCGTTTACGCTTGCTCCCGGAGATTCTCAAGCGGTGACTTTCACATTGTATCCTCAACAGGTTACGAAAACACTCTTAGGTGTGTACTCTCCCAAGATACTCTTTAAATCATTCTTTGGGGAAGATACCGCAACCGTGGAAAAAACCATGCGGTTCAAACTCACGGGAACGCTCGGGGCCGGGGAATACGCCGTTTCACCGATGGAATATGTGTTGGAACAGAACTATCCAAATCCGTTCAATCCCTCCACCAGCATCCGCTTTACCATTGCGGCAGAAGGGTTCGTGCTTTTAAAAGTATATGATATCCTCGGAAACGAAGTCTCGACAGTCATCAACGAACGAATGAGCGTTGGAGAACACCGTGTTGCATTCAACGCAGAACATCTTGCCAGCGGAGTCTATGTTTACCGACTGACCTCTGGGAAGTTCACTTCTATTAAAAAAATGACGGTAATAAAATGAAAACACTATATACATTTGCAGTTCTTGGATTATGCGGACTCTTGTCTGCACAGTCCCCGTTGGATAGCGTAGCGTTGGATGTGGCACACCATGAACTGCTGTTCTCGCACACATCGGTGGTGAAGGGGAGGAATGCAGCATTTTTGGAATTCTTCGATGATAGTTGTTTGATCCTCGATCCGGTACCGGTGCTGGCAAAACCGGTGTACAGAAATCTCCCTCCCAGAAAGTTCATTCTTACCTGGCGCCCTTCACGCGTGGAGATTTCTTCCAGCGGGGATTTTGCATATTCTACCGGACCATGGGAGATCCGTCCTGCAAGACTTACTGACACGGCGGTATCGTACGGGCATTATTTTTCTATTTGGAGGAATACAAAGAAGGGCTGGAAGGTTTTGTTTGATCATGGGATCAGTTATTCTGCCGCGGAGGTGAAACAGGAGGGATTCACATATTTAGTGCCGGTTGGGATTCCGAAGAAGGATGTAAAAAATATGAAGAAGGAACTTGTCGCTGCTGAAGAAAAATTCAGAACGGCCATAACCCGGGGCTCCGCCGTTTCAGCATACGAACAGTTTGCTGCGAATAATATCCTTCTTCAGCGGGGAGGCAAATATCCATTCAATGGGAAAAGGAGTGCAGTAGATGAAGTAGCTAATGACCGTCGTCCCGACCGGTTTTCTTCGGATGAATCTACCGTTTCGAGTACCGGCGATCTGGGATATTCCTACGGAATTTCCGTGACCGCCGAAAAAGATACCAGCAACTATATACGTGTTTGGAGATACGAAAATGAATGGAAGATCGCCGTGGATATCGTAAACTCCATCCATTGAACATCGATATCTCTGGAGCTACTTCCGGCCCGCAAAACAATTCACCTCAACAGTGAACCGTTCTTATAGCCTTTCACCGTGAACGAACAAATGTGGCGGGGTTCGGAAAGGCCTCATTATTGGACGCGATTGATGTAAGAAATTTCTGCAACTCCTTTGTCGTCGCGGTCAATAGGACTTCGTTTTCCCGCATCGTGTGTGTTACGACGATTGCGTTCGATTCAATCTGTTTTTTCAGCCAATCCGCTTCGAGTGTTGCGAACCGCATCGTATCTCCCCGTACTTCGATCCGCGTAAAGACATGGACGGAAAGATAATGATGCTCATCCGAGTTTTTTATCGGGGAGGAATCCAGGAACCAGTACGCTCCGAGTTTTCCCGAACTCACCATATAGACTGCGGAGTCACTTTCTGTTTTGGACCGAATGAGTGCACGATAATGGTTTCCCGGCAACTGTTCGAATGTATAAATGTCTTCTTCGGACATCCATGTGCCGGCTAATCCAGGCAATAGCACGGACTCTTTTTCTGCAAAGAGCGGTTGAATGGAGCGAGCAGGGCAGCCGATGAAGAACATTGCAGCGATGAACGGAATAAATACTCGTAAGGATTTCATAGAGAACTCCTTTACTATGGTGTTGAGGAAGGCGGGACTGGTGCAAATATGGAAAGAATGCTTGTAAGAGTAAAGAGGTGAAAGACTGCCGAAAACCTATGATTTCGACAGTCTTCCATATACGATTATCGCAAACCGTATTCAGCCACTGATTGCACTTCAGGAAGTTGATGCAGCCTGTCCGGAGTAAGATATAGTTGGATGTAGCCGGAATAGTTTTTCTCGGAAAAGCGTTTTACCCACGCCGAAGCTTTTCCATTTTCATCCAGCGCAAGTACTGTGGTAACATCTTGCACTGGCAAACCGCAGATCGCAACAAAAGGACTTGTTAATCCCCACTTCTTTCCTTCGGGAGTGATGGAGGATGCATAAAATCCGCCGTGTGATCGCAAATCTTTATAGCGGTATGGAATTCCGGTAACAGTTTTTGCCTGTTCAAAATTGATTGCTACCACATGTTTTTTTGCACTGTCCAGTTCGTATGCTGCAGGATTCATGCCTAGGGTGACGATTCTTCCACCGGACTTCAAATACGTCTGAAGAATATTCGATCCAAGCGTATCGCTGGTTACTGATGGCAAAAAATAGTTTGTCGCAAATACCAGCACCGATGCGGTATCGCTGTTGATCCGCTGCAACAGGAACGATTTCACATCAGTCTCATCATAAAATTCATATCCCTCGCGGATGAAGTAATCACGCACGGCAAGGTCCATTCCGCTTCGAAATGATTGGAACACAGGTTCTTTCATCCAGAAAACTGCACGTTTGATCGATGCTAAGGATTTTTTCAGCGACCGCTTCGTTCTGAGTGCAAACAGGGAACCGTCATCGCTGCCAAAAAACAGTTCGTTTCCCGAAGGAACAACAGACGAGAACATTTGTGGCCCGGTCTTATACCGCCAGATCTCCCTTCCAGTCTGTAATTCAAGTGCATACACATACCCATCATTGCTTGGGATAACCACAACGTCATTTTCTGAAATAGCAGGAGAAGCCCACACCGTTGCCTGTGTCATGAATCTCCAGAGTTCTTTCCCATCGCTCACATTCAGCGCATGCACGAACCGTCCGTCCGATGTGCCGGTGACCAGGATATTGTTTTTCACCGCAACTGTTGAGATCACCCAGGAAACTTCATAATTGTAGCTCCATAATTTTTTGCCGGATTGTTTATCCAGAGCGTATAAAAATCCGTCCCTTCCGCCCACGAACAGTTTGTCCTGATACAGTGTCGGAGAAGAGATTACTGCTTTTCTGTCAAATCCGAACTGTTCGTTATTCAGTGTGTCGCCAATGGTTGAAAATTGCCACAGAAGAACGCCCGAAGATTTAGAAACCGCAAATACTTTTCCCGAACAATCTCCGAAATAACCATTTTTGTCATCCACTGCCGGTGTGGAGCGTATCACCGATGCCGATGAGAATTTCCAGACTGTTGTCCCGTCATTCATTTTCAATGCATACAGATTTCCATCCGCGCTACCAACATACAACTCTGCTCCATCGGCGGATGGCGAACCGATGTAATAATCGAATCCCCATTCATACGGCAGCGGTGTCCCCAAACTCTTTTTCCAGAGCAGCGATCCGTTCTTCATGCGTAGTGCATAGATCATAGTATTTCTGTTGGTGAAATATACTGTACCGCTGATGATGACAGGCGTTGAACTGATCGAACTACCGGAGGCGAATCGCCACAACTCTTTTCCTTCACGGGAAAGGCAATAGAGGTTTCCATCCGTCGATCCGATCACGATTTTGTTTTCACTCAGGACCGGCGTGGAACGAACAGCGCCGTCCGTTTTGAATTTCCATTGTACTTCCGATTCATTCAGGATAGTTGCGTTGGCATAGACTCCCGAATGACTGTTGCCTGTTTGAAATTGTGAATACACGATCCCGTGCACGAAGCAAATCGTTACGAGAATAATTACAAATGTGGATCTGGAAAGTGGATGCATGTATGAACCTTTGAATAGTACGGTATTGTGTTGGCACCTGTGGTGGGGAGGATGAGTGCTGTGCGGCATCAATGTATCATTCAGCGGGATTTCGTGCAATACACAATTGTAGAAAATGTCAATGATCCAGCCGCTTAAAGATCGCGTAGCGGTCTCCGAATTTTGTCGGCCGTGTATAGTGTCCCTTTTCCAACTTCGTGAGCG
>JBAYJG010000115.1:0-9120 GCA_041665225.1 Bacteroidota bacterium | reverse complement strand
GAGCCTTCCACTGCAGTAGCCGAACTCGAGGTGCAGCAGCGTTATCAGCTTCCGGAACAGTATATTCTGTATGTCGGCGCAATCGAACCTGGAAAGAATCTACCGATGGTATTCAATGTGTTCCGACGGATTTGTGAGTCTTCCGCCAACAAGTTGTCTCTGGTGCTCACCGGAGGTATTGGCTGGAAAAAGGATATTATTTTACAACAGATGCCGCAGAGCATTCAAGAACGGGTAAAGATATTGCCCTATCTTACAGAAAGCGAATTGCCTATTTTGTATCGACTTTCGCACATGGTGTTGTATATTTCACCATATGAGGGATTTGGACTGCCCGTGCTTGAAGGAATGGCATGCAATGTACCTGTCGTTGCTTCCCATGGGACGGCAATAAAAGAATTTGCTACGGGCGCCGCATTACTGATCGATCCTCTTGATGAGGATAAAATATTTGATGCAGTGCATCAGGTGTTGTCCGATAACAGTGTGAGGAATGGACTTGTTGCGGCAGGGAAAGAGCGTGCACGGATCTACACATGGAAAAAAACATCCGATATTGTTTTGAAAGAACTTCTTACCTATGAATAATGTAAAAGTGCAAATCGATATTTCCATAGTATTGATTGCCTGGAATGTTCGTGAATTATTAGACGATTGCATAAAATCGATTCTGGCGAATACCAACAATGTCCGATATGAAATTATATTGGTAGATAATAATTCTATCGATGGCATCAAGGAAATGGTAAAAACGAATTACCCCGGAATTTTTCTTATAGAGAATCCTACAAACCGGGGAGTTGCACCTGCCCGGAATCAGGGAATTAAAGCGGCAAAAGGAAAGTATATCCTCATCCTGGATGCCGATACTAAATTGTTCGAGAATAGCATCGAAATGATGTTTTCATTCATGGAAAAGAATGTCCACACTGGTGTTGTTGGTTGCACTCTCGTCGATGGCAAAGGCCATTTGCAGTATTCTTGCAAACGGTTTCCTACAATACGTGCAATCGTTTCCCGGCGTCTGGAATTCCTTTCAATGTTCCGGAATTCGGTCCAATTGAATAACCATATCATGAAGGACTGGGACCATGCTTCGGTTGCTGAAGTGGACTATGTGATAGGGGCATGCCAATTTATTCGTTCAAGCGCCCTTACCGTTATTGGAATGTATGATGAAAAAATATTCTATGGCCCGGAAGATTTGGATCTTTGCCTGCGGATGTGGCGTGCAAATTATCACGTTCAGTATTTCCCCCATACGAAGATCTATCATTTGGAGCAGAGAGTGACGAAAAGGAATCCATTTTCATCGCTGAGCTTTAAACATGTAATCGGAATGTTTTATCTTTTTAGGAAATACAACTTTATGCTTACCCGCGCAGTCCCGAAGATATAAGGCTCTATCTGTTGTGCAGAGGATGAATACCAGCTATCAATAAGCCAAAGAAATTATGTCTATATTAAAAAAAATACTACCGTCATTCCTTATCCGTTTTCTTCGGAATATACAACGAGTTTTACACGCATGGATATATCGGGGAGACCAACGACAGTGTCCCGCCTGTGGCAAGACAATGGGCAAGTTCTTGGATGCCGGGTCGCCTCCGCGGCGTGACGCAATGTGTGTACACTGCGGTTCGTTAGAGCGGCATCGGTTTGTGTGGATGTATTTCAACAAAAACACAGACCTTTTTAAAAGACAAAATCCGTCGATGCTGCACATAGCGCCGGAAGAATGCTTTGCTCATGCATTACAAAAAAAAGTTGGCGCAGGGTATCTTTCTGCCGATCTTTTCAGTGATCAGGTTATGGTCAAAATGGATATTACAGACATCCAATATCCTGATGCGACCTTCGATGCAGTGTATTGCAGCCATGTTTTGGAGCACGTACAAAACGATAGAAAGGCAATGCGAGAGTTTTACCGCGTAATAAAAAAAGGGGGATGGGCAATCTTGCTAGTTCCTATAACCGCAGAGAAAACAATCGAGGATCCTACGGTTACCGATCCGGCACAGCGATTGGCTCTTTATGGACAGGAAGACCACGTTCGTCGATATGGACCGGATTATATTGATCGACTGCGGGAATCGGGATTTACTGTTTCAAAAATCACTCCAGCGGAGTATTTAAATGATGCTGATCGAGTATTGTACGGCATTACAGATGAAAGTGGGGATATTTATTATTGCACAAAGTAATTACGGTGTGACAAGAGTGTAACACGCTATGAAACAATTCGAACGAAAAATAATCCTCTTTGATTTCTTCGCGATCAACCTTGCGTGGATCTGTTATTATCTGCTGCGGGTGGAAAGCCAGATCATTGAATATCAGGTGAAGCCGGACCTGATCCTGCCGATGGTGATCATGTACCTGTTCTGGCTCTCGGTCTTCATGTTCTTCGGCCTCTACCGCGCCTGGTATGCTTCATCGCGGACAGATGAGTTTTCAGCCGTTTTCCGCGCAATATCGCTCGGATGCATTGGATTATTTTTCATCATCTTTTTTGATGATGAACGGAACACAACCTATTCGGCGAACCGTTCAATTATTTTGATGTACTGGGTATTGATGATCCTCTTTGTCGGCGTCGGAAGAGCGGTCGTGCGCAGTTTCCGGAAGAGACTCTTGCTTCGAGGGATCGGCCAGAGTGAAACAATCATTGTGGGTACTGGACCCAAAGCAATGGAATTGTATGAAGCGATCAACAAGTACCCTGCACTCGGATATCATGTGGTCGGATTCGTTGCGCATAATGGACCTGAAACGAATCTTCCCTTACCGTTGCTGGGGAACATTAATGAAATACCAGAATTGATCAAACGGTTTGGGTTGCGCAATATTCTTCTTGCGCTCGATGCTCAGGAGCGGGAAATCGTGCTCAATATCGTCTCAATGTCCACCGGCTATGATGTTTCGATCAAGATTATTCCGGATATGTACGACATTATTTCCGGTCAGGCGCGCACGAATCAAATCTATGGTTTCCCTCTGATCGAGATCATGCCGCATATCATGCAGCCGTGGGAAGAGAGTGCAAAACGATTGACCGATATAGTTGTTTCGGTGTTGATCTTAACATTCTCATCTCCGATCTGGATTTTTGCCGCGATCGCTATCCGTGTCAATTCTCCCGGTCCGCTCGTCTATAGTCAGGAACGAGTCGGAAAAAATGGCAAGAAGTTCCGCATGCACAAGTTCCGGTCGATGTATCAAGACGCAGAATCGCGTACCGGACCTGTCTGGGCAACAACGAACGATCCGCGGATTACATCAGTCGGACGATTTCTGCGAAAGACCCGGTTGGATGAGATACCACAGTTCTACGACGTGCTTCGCGGCGATATGAGTTTGGTCGGACCGAGGCCGGAGCGGCCGCACTTCGTGGAATTGTTATCGAAAGAAATTCCGCTGTACAAGAGAAGACTCTCCGTGAAACCGGGAATCACCGGCTGGGCGCAGATCAAACAGGGATATGATACGTCGATCGACGATGTGAAATCAAAAGTGCGGTACGATCTTTTTTATATTGAAAACATGTCATTCAGAATGGATATCAAGATTCTGTTAATGACTTTTTACGTCATGATAGCAGGAAAAGGAAATTAATGCCAAAAGCACTCGTCATCATTCCGACCTACAACGAAGCGCAAAACGCAGAGAAGATCATCACTGAGGTCCTTCAGCAATCCGACATGGTGGATGTGCTGATTGTGGATGATAACTCGCCGGATGGAACGGCTGCCATCGTTCAAAAAATGATGGAGACCAATCCGCGAATCCATTTGCTGCAGCGCGAAAGAAAACTCGGCCTGGGCACTGCTTACGTCGCAGGCTTCAAATATGCCATTCAAAACAAATTCGATTTTGTCTTTGAAATGGATGCGGATTTTTCGCACAATCCGAAAGAGATCCCCATCATGCTGAGCAAGATGGACCAGTGCGATGTATTGATCGGCTCCCGGTATATTAAAGGAGTGAATGTGGTGAACTGGCCGATGAAACGATTGATCCTGAGCTATTCCGCAAACATCTATACCCGGGTGATTACCGGAATGCCGGTCCATGACGCAACGGCCGGCTTCAAATGTTACAAGCGCAAAGTGCTGGAAACCATCAACATCGATTCACTTCGTTCCAACGGTTATGCATTTCAGATTGAAACGAATTTTCTTGCATGGAAGAAGGGTTTCAAATTATTGGAAATGCCGATCGTTTTTGTGGATCGCAGAGTCGGGGTCTCGAAGATGAACAAGAAGATCGTCTATGAAGCAGCTTTTATGGTATGGAAACTGAAAGCACGCAGCATCTTTAACCAGCTGTAGTCAGACCGTATGGATATTTCCGTCGTCATCGTCAATTATAATGTCCGCGAGTTTCTGAACAATGCGCTCATCTCGTTGTTCCGAGCGCTTGAAGGATATACCGCGGAAGTATTTGTAGTAGACAATGCGTCGGATGACGGCAGTGTTGAACTGATCCAAAAGAATTTCCCTCAAGTCAAACTCATCGCGAATTCTTTCAATGCCGGTTTTGCCAAAGCAAACAACCAGGCGCTCGCGCAGTCGCAAGGTAAGTATCTCCTCCTTCTAAATCCGGATACACTTATTCAGGAAGATACGTTTGAGAAATTGATCGGCTTCTTTCACTCTCATACCGATGCCGGTATGGTGGGGTGCAAGATTCTGAATCCAGACGGTTCGCTGCAGCTTTCATGCAGAAGAAGTTTCCCCACGCCATGGACGGCATTTACCAAGACCTTCGGATTGAGCACATTATTCCCCAAATCAAAACTCTTTGCCCGGTATAACCTGACGTATCTGGATCCTGATAAGACGTATGAAGTTGACGCTGTAAGCGGTTCATTCATGATGATCACGAGAGAAGTGTATCAAAAGATCGACGGTCTTGATGAGAAGTTTTTCATGTATGGCGAAGATCTGGACTGGTGCTACCGTGTTCAGCAGGCAGGGTGGAAAGTCTACTATGTCCCCACAACGTCAATCATCCATTACAAAGGAGAAAGCACAAAGCGGAGCGATATTGATGAACTGAAAGTGTTTTACAATGCGATGCGGCTGTTTGTGCGGAAGCATCATGCCGGTTCTCCATTGCTCGAAACATTCATCTATTCCGGAATCTATATCCGGAAGATCCTGGCAGATATTGGCAGAATGATCCGTCCTGCTGGAATTGCATTGTTGGATATGGTGATCGTTTTCGCAACGATCCTTATTGGAGAATATATCCGGAAAAATGGAATTTTCACTTTGCCGGCATACGCATATCCATGGGCGTATAGTATTCCCGCGCTTATCGTCAGCAGTTCTCTGATGATGTACGGAGTGTATAGTGAATTTAAATTGTCTGTCTCCCGATCCTTTGCTGCAGTACTGACTGGTTTTACGATTATTGCAGCACTTGTTGCGTTCGAAAAAGATTTTGCCTTTAGTCGAATGATTATGCTCATCTCGGGTGCATTATCCATGTTGTTTATTCCCGGTTGGCGGCTGGTATTGCGGTTGATCGGCTTCGGCGAACATTCCTCACGAACGACATTGTTTGGACGTCGGACACTCATTGTAGGCGTACAGCAATCAGGTCAGGATATTCTCCGGAAGCTGCGCGCAAAGGTAGGTGGAGGATATTCTGTTGTCGGATTCATCGATATCAATCGCAAACATGTGGGTGAACGGGTGATGGATATTGAGATCGTCGGCAGTATTGAGACGATCGCGAAGGTGATCCAGGAGCAGCATATCAGCGAAGTGATCTTTTCGTCCGATGCAGTGACATATTCCACTATCCTGAATATCATCGCCAACAACCGGAACCGCTTCGTTAATTTCCGGCTGGTGCCGAACAATCTTGAAGTGATCATCGGAAAACCGAGCATCGACCAGCTGGATGAGATCCCGTTTATTGAAATCGAATATAACATTGGAAAACTGGGAAATCGCATTATAAAACGGTCTTTTGATATCGCAGTGAGTCTTTTCTTTTTGATTTCCATTGCCCCTTTTGTATATTTTATCGGTATTTTTGCACGAATGCCGATGGCAAAGCTGAAAAAAACTGTTTCTTCTATGCCGCGCGTATTGTTTGGTTCTATGAGTATCGTGGGATTTCCGTTCAATGGTGCGGGATCAACGTCGATCTTCAGAGGAAAGCCGGGATTGACCGGACTTATTCAGATACAGAATGAAACCGCCTTAAGTGTAGAAGAGCGCGAGCAATATGATCTCTATTATGCAAAGAACCAATCGCTGATGCTCGACCTGGAGATCATCGTTAAAACGCTGCAAAAGCGGCTGAAGAACACATAATTATATTCCTGACTGTTTCGGGGCGACTATGGCAAAAGTGGTACTGGATTTTGAAAAACCGATATACGAATTAGAACAAAAAATTGAAGAAATTAAAACCCTTTCTGATAATGTTGACGTGACAGACGAAGTCAAAACATTGGAAAAGAAAGTAAGCCAATTACGAGAGAATATCTTCTCCAACCTAACGCGCTGGCAGCGAGTGCAGCTTGCCCGTCATCCCGAACGGCCGTATACGCTCGATTATCTTCAGCATATGACTACCGATTTTATTGAGTTGCATGGAGATCGTGCCTATGGCGATGATAAAGCGATCGTCGGCGGTTTTGCCAAATTAGACGGCATGCCGGTGATGATGATCGGCCATCAAAAAGGAAGGGACACGAAATCAAATTTATACCGCAACTTTGGTATGCCGAATCCGGAAGGATACCGTAAAGCGCTTCGGTTGATGCGATTGGCAGTAAAATTCAACCGACCGATCATCACCATGCTCGATACACCAGGTGCATATCCGGGACTGGAAGCCGAAGAGCGCGGCCAGGCGGAAGCCATCGCACGGAATCTTTTTGAAATGTCACACTTTCCTATTCCGATCATCGTTGTCATCATTGGCGAAGGAGCTTCCGGCGGTGCGCTGGGGATCGGGGTGGGTGATAAGATGCTGATGTTGGAAAATACCTGGTATTCTGTGATCGCTCCCGAATCATGTTCATCAATCCTCTGGAAGAGTTGGGAATTCAAAGAACAGGCAGCGGAAGCGCTGCGATTGACACCGCCCGATTTGCTGGAACAAAAGATCATCGATAGGATCGTTCCTGAGCCGCAGGGAGGCGCGCATCGCAATCCTCAGCAGGCCGCCTTGATCTTGAAAGACGCTCTCATTGAAGAGTTGAAACCGCTGCTGAAACTTAAACCGGAAAAACTCATCGAAAAACGCATCGAGAAATTCTGCAACATGGGTGCGTGGAATGAGTAAGCATGGTGTTTCGTTCATCACGGAAGTCCGTGTTCGGTACGCCGAAACAGATGCGATGAAAGTAGTCTATCACGGGAATTACCTTCCATATTTTGAAGATGCGCGGACGAATCTTTTCCGGAATATCGGCATTATCTATACGGATATCGAAAAAGCAGGATTCTATCTTGTTGTACTGGAAGCACATGTAAAATATCTTCGTCCTGCTGTGTACGACGATATCCTTCAGGTGAAAGCGACGTTCAAAGAGCTTCCGGCTCTGAAACTGACGGTTGATTATGAGATCACCCGCAAGTCCGACGGGGTGCTGCTGGTGACCGGACAAACGGTCCACGCGTTTGTCCATGCGGAATCCGGCAGGCCCATCCGACCTCCGAAAGAATATTTCTCTATCATGCAAAAATACTTTCAATAATGATCACTCAAGAACTTCTCGAAATACTTTGCTGCCCCAAGTGCAAAGGGGAACTCGTCTACGACGAAAAGAAATCCACACTTACCTGCACATCATGCACTACTGTGTATGAAGTAAAAGACGGTATTCCGATCCTCCTTCCAGGCGAAGATGGGAAATAATTATCTTAATGACAGCCGCATCGGCAGACTCATCGAACAGGCTCTGTTCGAAGATGTCGGTTTCGGAGATATCACAAGCGAATCACTGATTCCCGAAGAACAATTGGGAAAAGCTCAGTTCATTGCGAAAGAGAATGGTATTATCTCCGGCATCGATATTGTGAGCCTCGTCTTCAGCAGTGTTGATGGCCAAGTAACATTCGAACCGGCAGTCAGAGACGGAGCACTCGTAGAACAAGGTGTTTCATTTGGCGAACTTCATGGTCCGGTCCGTAGCCTGTTGACGGGAGAACGGGTGGCACTGAATTTTCTTCAACGGATGTCCGGTATCGCAACCCTCACGCATAAGTTCGTCCATGCCGTTGTCGGGACAAAAGCGAAGATCACCGATACCCGGAAAACTGTCCCAGGGCTGCGAGTTCTGGATAAAAAGGCGGTGTTAGATGGTGGCGGGATCAATCATCGGTTTGCGCTCGATTCTATGGTGTTGATCAAGGATAATCATATTGCTGCAGCCGGCGGAGTAACCAATGCCGTGTTGCATTGCAAAGAATATCTGAAGGCAGGTCAAATCGATACTCTCATCGAAGTTGAAACGACATCGTTGGAGCAAGTGAAAGAAGTGCTGCAGATCGGCGGAGTGAACAGGATCATGCTGGACAATTTTCCGCTCGAGATGATGAAAGAAGCGGTGAATATGATCGATGGAAAATTCGAAGTGGAAGCTTCCGGAGGCGTGAACTTGCAAACAGTCCGAGCGATCGCCGAGACCGGTGTTGATATCATTTCCGTGGGTGCATTAACGCACTCACCGAAAGCAATGGACATATCCCTGGAATATCTCGCATAGGTATTGTATTATCAGCCGCACCGTTCAGTGATCGATGATATCAGATCGAGGAATGCTGCGGTTTATTTTTTTCCTCTATGTTTGAACAAATAAAACGACTTGGTGCAGATACAGCAATCTACGGCATCAGTACTGTCCTGGCGCGCCTGTTGAATTTTGCCCTCGTTCCGTTGTACGCCAATATTCTGACGACATCGGAATTTGGTGTCGTCGCAAATATCTATTCCTACGTCGGATTTATTTTCATTTTTTACAGTTTCGGCATGGAATCTTCCTATTTCCGGTTCGCCTCATCCATCGAGATCGGGTCGGAGAAGGATAATTTCAATACGCCGTTCCTTTCTATTGCCTTCGTTTCCTGAGTATTCTCTCTTCTCATGGCG
>JBAYJG010000114.1:0-9148 GCA_041665225.1 Bacteroidota bacterium | reverse complement strand
GCACCAGCATACCTTCATACTGCTCTGCAACGGGATCGCCGTTCACTGCAGAAAGTCCAAACACTTCCGTCATTAGCTTCACCGGCGATGGAAGTGGATTGTTATTTGAAACAATTCGTACAGATTTTACATTGAACAGATTTGTAACGTCCGCAAATTCTGAAATCGTTCCGGTAACGATCACACTGTCACCAAGCCGTACTTTTGCCGCAATGGAATCCGGCGCAGTAAACCAGAGACCGCTGAACGGAACATTCGTACTTTGCATATAATAGACTGTTGCGCCATTCACGCTGAGAGGCGAACGAAGAATGCATGAGGTATCCGCAGTAATAATGCCGCCGACAGAATCTATTGCTGCAACGTAGGGGCTATACCCATGCAGATAGGGTGTGTACTGTACATCCTGGATCGACAGCACCGGCTTGGCTGTCCGATCGAACACTTTATAGGTAAAGAATCCTTTTGAAGTATCCCTCTGCATGGTCGTATTCGAATTGGCAAGCATCACTTCTTTGCCATTCCCATCGATAACTTTTAGGAAGTACTTTACGACCGAATTAGCCGATTGTGCAGGAATGGTAACCGTCGAAATCGTATCGGAGCCGGGAATGGGCATATCGATCTCAGTCCATGCTCCATCATTGACACTGTACACTAATTTCCTTCCTGATATTACGATATCGGCCGGAGCATAAATTTTTACGCTTACTCTCGGCGTGGAATCAACTGCTACAACAATTGGTGTTCGCCGATGACTGTACAACGAAGGAAGAACAACTCCTAATTTGATATCTCCTGGGAATACAGGGCAAAGTCGATAACTGAGCGAGGCATTAGTCCCTGATGATGTCGAAATAAATCCTGTCAATGTATCAATGATTCGACCTTCTGTCGGCGGCAACGGTATTACCGGTTCAGGAAGTTTCCCTTCGTCACCATTCCGTTTAGAATAATTATAGGACCAGTCATACGTGGACATGGTATTCAGATTCGGTTGGTTGTAAAAATAGAATGTTGCATCGGTATTGGAACCGGAACTGACCTGCGGTCCTGCCTTCAAATTTGTCAGGAATACCCGTGCAGCTTCGTAAGACTCCCCGATGCTAAATTTGACTTTGCCATCCTTGCTCTTAAAATCTTCAATGGTAACGGGAATCGGCGGAGGCAGCGCTACATCATTATCCAGAATTTCTACCGCTTCCTCTATATCCGGTTCGAGCTGCGTATAACTTGTCATGGCAGCGACATCCGAACCAAATTCCAGAATTTTTCCTCTGATCTTAACTATATCTCCTTGTTTCACGGTATTATATCCATTCAAGTCGAACGTGTTTTCGGATAATACATCGACTTCACCGGCAGCCAAACCGGAACGCCTCATATATCTGACAAAAATATATGACCATGGTTTCCCTGAATTTGTATCAACATCAGTAAGTACTAAAGTTCTTCCACCTGCTGTATATGTAATCATTCTTGGGGGAACAACAACAAGACCGGTAATTTCAACGAGTGAATCTAAAAAGGGAGATGCCTGAGTACGCCAGTGGGTACTTTTATATATCCGTAAATTTCCAAGCGAGTCTGCAAAATGCAATGAATCATCACTCGGTTTTTGTATTTCATAAATTGTATGGGGAACAAAATTCTTCGTTTGTGCCGACAACGTGGACACCACTACTGCCACCAACAGCACGACTACAATCCTCTTCATACATCCTCCTTTGAATGAGAAAATAAATTAAACAACTTCACTACCAATGTTAGAGCAACACCATCATTTAATAATAGCAAATTTCCCGCGTTTAATGGCGTTGTTCGTCAGATCTTTCACGGTGAACAAATATAATCCGGTCGCAATTGCCTGGTCATGGATCGTGATAAGATCCCATGCGTGTTCCCCTCCGGCAAACTGTGCTGGAATTCCCAGCCCGGAAAAATCGTTGAACCATTTTATACCGGATCCGTTATACGTGTCTGCGTCATGCTGCAGTTGTGCAACAAGATCACCGGTGAGAGTATAAATCCTTATCTCTGCTTTAGCCGGAAGATTGAAAAAGTAGATTTTCCTTGCACGTTCGCCAAGCTGATCCCATTGCGCGTTGACATAATATGGATTGGGATAAACGCCGATCTCCGCATCGTTCGCCGACGTTGCCGCAGTACCCGGTATGGCACGGACAACTACTTTGGCGCATTCCAACGATCCAACAGTGCTGTCTCCCTGGTCGAACGCCGAAACGCCGTACAAATATTGCCATCCGTTCATCGTCGTGATATTGTCGTCCGCAGGCGGATAGCGATACCAATATTCCGTTGTGTCTCCTGTAAATTTTTTTGGGGTCGCCAGTTTGATTTTGGAAAATCCTGTGTTATACCCGACAGAGTCGTCGTCGCGGTCAAATTCCCCGACGAACTGCATGGAAAGATTGAACTCACTCTGATTATCGATATCTGCCCCGATATTCGTTCTGTAAACCCTGTATCCGGCAAAATCTTTCGTGTGACTGATAGGATCAAAACTTTCCTCTGCCTGCGCACGATCCCAATACAGAACCACTTTTTGATTGGATACTTCCGCGCGTACTTTCGGCTGCCGCGGAGGTTCCGGCATCTTGAAATGCGTTATTATTTTATTTGTATCAAGATCCTCACCCGGATCGAGCATATTGTTACCGTTAATATCCTCCCCATCATATGCCTTTTGAGCCCAGAGAGCTGCATTCACAAGATTCTTCCGCATGAATGAACCATTGAGCGAAATATAATCCGTGTTGGGAGCGTAATTCTTTCCCGGCTCCTTGTACTTTTTCGCAGCGATCACAGCAAATGCAACCTTCACGGTTTCATTGGGCGCCAGGGGGCGGAACGGTCCCGTGGAAAGCAGATCGATGAAACTGTTTGGTGCCCTACCTATCGGCGTCGGCGTATTGAGCAACGCAATTTGGTCTGACGGAAGCGAGATCCGCATCTTGTCATATTTTTTATTGTCGTTGTCTGGCGAGAAGAAGACAGGATCATTCGTACCGGAAAATGCCCAGGCATTGTAGAATGTGGTTGTCTTCAGGGAGTCGATAGAACTGACGTTCATTGGGAACGGCGTGGAACCGAGCAATTTGATACCGAGGTAACTGTTTGCTGGTGTTTGACTGGAAGGATATCCGGAAAAATCAAATGTATACATCATCCGCAGTGTGTCCAGATAGCTCTTCCCTTGATGTGTATATCCTCCGCTGGGACATCCGCTGAGCGCCGTATTCCGCACAATCGAATTATCCCAAATACCGATGTGCATTTCATGCAGCGTATCGGATCCGGTGTTGACAATGGTGTAATTCAACAGCACAAAATTATCGGCAAACGGATAATTCCATGCATATGCTTCAAGATGCACGTCAACGTTCAAAGGGGAATGGATAAAGATGGAGTCACTGGAAGAAGGATTTCGCGTGTTCCGATCAGTAAAATCCATAATAAAATCCTGATGGCTGACTGCATCCGGATAAAGGTTCCGGTCAATCGAGGAGCGGGTCGAGATTACCTGCTCTTTGGCATTGGTGAATTCAGCACCGTAGGTACCTGAAACCTGTCCCAACACCGTTGCATCCTGTTGTGCAGTGGAAACATGGACGATGCCGTCCTTATCTTTTGCACCAATCCACAATCCCGCCAATTTGATGTGCTCCACCAGTGAGCCTTTCGGATATTGACACGAGGGTTGAACAATGGGACAGGGAGAAAAATTTGTTCCGAGCAGGCCGGTATTAGTGATCGTCAGCGAGATATTGCCAACGCCGATATAGCGTGTATTATCTGTTTCGTATATTTTGTTCAGCGATTGTGCGTAGCTGCCATGCACCGCGAAAAGCACAAAAATGAAAAACAGGATGTGTGTGCGAAGGGAAAGTACCAATGAGCTACAAAGTAAAGTAATGGATGATTATAATGAAAAAATATACATCCAATTCACTGGAAAAACAAGATAGGAATTGAAGAGTAACACAATCTTCATCTAAGAAAATGCGACTCAGGCGGGATCACCGGACCGGATGATCTTGAGCTTCTGCCCAACCATGATGCGTACACTTTTTAGAAAATTCCACTTCTTCAGCTCAGTGATGCTGACACTGTATTTCTCAGCGATCGCTTCCAGTGTTTCACCCCTGCGGACGACATGGGTTGTTGATTTTTTTTTCGTCGAAGTTGTCGACGGTCGTTTTTTTATGACAGGTTCGTCTGCCGGTTCATCGGTTTGATCCGGGACGTAGACTTCCAGCAAATCACCGGCATTGATCCTGCTCGAGCGCAATTTGTTCCAGCTCTTGATATCGGCGATTGCCACATCGTATTGTGCTGCAATTTTTTCAAGCGATTCGCCCCGTTTCACTTTGTGCTGCACCCAACCAATGCCGGACCGTTCGGTTTGCGGTGATGTTTGCTTCCGTTTTGAAGACTTTGCAATACTCTGTTCCTTTTCGGCGAATGACTGTTTCGCTACCGTTTTATAATACTCCAGTTTCTCTTCTGGAACCCAAATCGCCAGCCGCTGTCCGGGATAGATGAACCGGCCATAAGAAATGTTGTTCCAGTTACGAATATGGCTGGCGCGAACATTAAACCACTCTGCAATGTGACCAATGGTTTCACCTGACTGAACTCGGTAGATAATCTTCTCGCGCCCTTGCGGTTCATACGTGGTCCTCTGGGGTCGGATCTTTCGGCGTGGCGACACACCATTTTGAGCGGCGGCAGATGCAGCCGCAATCTTTCTTCCTTCTTCCTTAATCCTATTATACCGCTGTTGATCCGATAGTTCTTTTTTACGCTGTGCTTCAACAATAGCGGATGCGGAGTTTGATTTCACCGGAATAACCAGTGTCGCACCTACTTTTAGACGCTTGGAACGTGACAGTTTGTTCACTTCCAGCAATACAGCGCTCGTCACCTTATATTTTCCGGCAATTTGACTGATCGTTTCGCCGCGTCGGATCGTATGGATCGCAAAATCAAATTTCTTTTCGTCAGGAATTTGAGCATACTTTTCTACAAAGACAGCGGATTTGCCGAATGGGATCCGCAGCTGGTACCCTTTATAATTTGGCGGTGTGCACCATTGCGTCAATTCGGGATTCAGTTCACGAAGTGTTTCAAGATCAGTTTCGGCACAGTCCGCGAGGATCGAGAGATCGATACAATCATCTACCGTCACTCTCTCAAATGAAAGCGAATCAGCCTTTTGCACATCTCCAAACCCGAACGCTTCGGGACGCAAAACAATCATTGCAACGGCGATATACTGTGGAACATAATTCCTCGTTTCTCGCGGCAGCCGGTGACGCATCTCCCAATAATCCGTCGATCCTGTCCTTCGAATACCCCGCCGCACCCAACCGCTTCCGGCGTTGTATGCGACAAAAACCAGATGCCAGTCGTTGAATTCCTGATACAGATCTTTCATGTGCCGGGCAGCAGCACGGGTTGCCTTTTCAAAATCGCGCCGTTCATCATACCAATACGTGGACCGTAGTCCGTACAATCCTCCTGTTGATTTCATGAATTGCCATAACCCGACTGCTTTTGCCCATGATCGGGCAACAGGATTCAATCCGCTTTCCGGAAGTGAGAGCAACATCAATTCCGGAGGGAGCCCCTCCTCTTGAAAAATCCTGGACATGATCGGAAAATACTTTCCAGAGCGATAGATCCAGTTTTCCATATGTACACGGCCTTTCCCCATGAAAAAGGCGACTGTACGTTTCGTATATTCATTCACTTGGAGAGGCACTTCTGTTTTCGGGATGAGCGATGCGGGAATCTGAATATTAGTGATATCAACTTTTTCTATATCAAGATTAAGTTTTTCCCTCAAAGCGAATATTGAGCTGTTTGCACCAAGACTATCGATTGTAGCGATATATTTTTCATAATCTTCAATCACACTGCGCGTCAGTTCATTAAAATCAGCATTCTCATCAATATTCGGGAAATAGCTGGCTTCGTTCAGATGTTTGATCGCTTCTTCAAATTCATCGGCCGACATTAGCGAATCCCCCTCGGCTTGTGCCTGCAAGGCAATAAGATAGTGTTCACGGGCGCGCTCCAACAATTCAGCAATCTGCTTTTCTTCATCATCAGACGAAGAATCTGTCGCGACAGTATCAATTTCTTCTGAATTTTGGACGGATACCTGCGGTATTGTATCATTTGCTAGAAATGGTTGTGCGGTCGAGGCAAGAATAAATGGAGAAGAATACGGTTTTTGAAGTGCAGAATTTGACGAATCGGGATCAGGTTTTTGAGAAGAGGTATTCGTACAGCCAAACCACAGCATAACGGAAAAAATTGAGAAAATAAGACTTTTCAATACATGACCCTTTAGATAGGAATACTACTATAATATATAATTTAGGTATAAAAAATCAAGCACTTATGACGAGGAATTAAAGAATCTATCGAAGTAAGTGCAATCGCTTCAATAATTACAGAGTAATCATTTTTTCCGGGCTTTTAACGATATTATATAGTGCAATCTCTATTTCAGATCAGTTCTGCATAAAGTGTTACGAACTTCAATAACACATCCATATCCGAGGATTTGTCGAAAACATAATCAGCACCTGCAGATTTAGCGCTTGAAACTGAATGTGCATCATAGAAATTGGTCACGACAAATACTTTCAAATCCATGGCTTTCTTGGCGTGTGCAGTCACTTCCAAGCCGTTCAATTTAGGCATCCGGATATCGACAATGGCAAGGTCCGGACGGTGAAACTGGATTAAATGAACTGCCTCTTCCCCGTCTTCTGCTTCGGCAACAACAAAAACATTGGGAATTGAAGAAATAAGCTTTTTTAAACGTGATCGTATAAGAGAAGAATCGTCTGCGATAAGAATATTCATAAGTTCCTAAGTAGTAAGTGAGTTGCGAACGCTACAAATTTCGCAAAAAGAACTACTCTATACTATCGTAAGGACAATGATAATTCTGTCAGACACTCTATGATCGTAGTGTCATTGTTTGTATGACAGGAACAGGACTAACGACGAGGAAGGAAATCAATTCTTGCAGTTTTATGTCAGTTATTCGACAAGGTTATTTTTGACAGCATAATGGATAAGTTCAGCGGTTGTTTCCATTTTCATTTTTTCCAGAATGCGGGCGCGATAGGTACTCACTGTTGGTACACTGAGCGATAACCGCACTGCAATTTCCGAAACGGTTACCCCTGCACCAAGCAGTTGGAATACTTCAAATTCCCTGTCTGAGAGCGTGTGATGTAATTCCTGAGATGTTTTCGACTGGACATTGTCCGCAAGTTTATCTGCCAACGTTTCGCTGATATAGCGCCGGCCTCCGCCGACCTTCCGGATTGCATTAATCATCTCTTCCGGAGGAGAGTTTTTCGTGATATACCCATGTGCGCCGGATTTTAAAGCGCGGACAGCAAGTGCATCTTCCGGATGCATACTGAGCATCAGGATCTTCACGGAAGGAAATTCTCTTTTCAGGTCTGCCAGCACATCAATACCGCTCCTTCCCGGCATATTCACATCCAGCACAAGAACATCAGCACTCTCTTTCCTCAACTGCTCAAGAAGGTCGTGAGTATTGCTGACATCCGCAACGATCTTCATGTCGCTTTCGTCACGAAGGACCTTTCGCAATCCTTCGCGTATCAACTGATGATCATCTGCGATAATGATGTGTATCATACTGTTTTAACCAATTCACATTGTGGGAATTGTTACTGTCAATGTTGTCCCCTTCCCCTCTGCACCGTCAATATCCAGAGTTCCTTGAAATGCCCGTACGCGTTCCCTCATTCCGAGCAGTCCGAACGACTGTGCTTTCAGTTTTTCCTGTTCTGTGATACCAATCCCGTTATCCTGTATCCGAAGTGTAAGCAATTGTTCCGTCACAGACAACTGGATATCCACGTGTGTTGCGCGGGAGTGCCGCATGATATTTGTCAACGATTCCTGAACGATGCGAAACAGTGTTGTCGACCGTTTCACGTCCAATGCAATCTCCTGCGGCGAGACCAATACGGAACAACGGATCTTCGTCCTCCGCTCGAATTCTTCCGCCTGCCACTGCAGCCCTCCGGTAACGCCAAGTGTATCGAGCGCCTCGGGACGCAGGTCTCGCACGATCTTCCGCATAGCAAGTACCACACCATCAATCATCTTCGTCATTTCCGGAATCTCTTTTGCCGCACTCTCCTGCATCAATGCATCGGTAGATTTCATCATCATCTTTTGCAGCATGGAGAGATCGATCCGCAGCGCGGAGACAGTCTGACCAAGATCGTCATGCAATTCCCGGGAAATGCGGGTACGTTCCTCTTCAATGGAGGTCTGCAGATACCCTGTCAAATCTTGCAGACGTTGGTTCGTATCTTTCAGTCGGATCTCCAGCTTTTTTCTGTCCGTGATATCGTGGAAAAAAATTGAAATCCCTTCACTTGATGGATAGATCCTGTTTTCGAACCAACGATCGTATGGCGGATAATACTCTTCCATCCAGATGAACTGCTGCTCCTTCATTGCTTTTTCATATGCACCATGGAACGGCTGTCCAATCCCTTCCGGGAATTCGGTCCAGATATGTTTTCCAATAATTTCTTTGGGATCACGGTTAAAGATCTTCCCGGCAGACTGATTCATGAATGTATAGCACCAGTTCGTATCGAGAGAAACGAACGCATCGGTCATATTCTCCAACGTCGTATAGAGTTTCTGCTGCATTGCGGCGAGTGCTTCCTTCGTTTTTATCATTTCAGAAATATCCAGCCCGACGCCGATCATATGGAACTTACCGTTCACGGTAATCCTATTCCCGGTAAAAAAAAATGGCCGTTTTATACCGTCCTTCGATACAAAGTAGGCTTCTACTTCGGCTTCCCCGTCCCGATAGACTTTTTCGATCTTATGCCGAATAGAATCTCTTTCCGAGTCAGCAAAAAAATCCAACGGCTTCATCCGTGCAATTTCCTCAGAAGAATACCCAGAGATCGTTTCCATATTCTTGTTCCAGCGAAGATAATTCCCCTTTTCATCAAAATAATAGAAGACGCCGGGAAGAGTATCGAGCAATGATTCGGAAAACTGTTTTTCCAGGCGGAGACGTTCTTCGGCATGCTTC
>JBAYJG010000113.1:0-9164 GCA_041665225.1 Bacteroidota bacterium | reverse complement strand
CTCTTCTTTTCTTTTCACCAACAGATCGCCGATCGTTCTCATGATATCGCCGCGTTTCGGTGCCGGAACCAGTCTCCATTTTTCAAATGCTGCGCGTGCATACTTTACCGCTTCGTCAACATCTTCTTTCCCTGATTTTGGAAATATTCCGACTACTTCTTCCCAGTTTGCAGGATTTCGGTTTTCAAATGTCCGTCCGGATTTTGCATCGACCCATTTTCCATTGATAAGGTTCTGAAATTTCTGTGCCATAGTCATATTTCTTTCGTAAAGGATTATTCTAATCCGACTCGTTTGAAGATATAGTCGACGTTCGTTAAACTTTTTTTCGGATCGAACGCCTCATCCAGATCCTTGTCCGTCAGCACGGCGGAGATCTCCGCATCGGCTTTCAGCATTTCTTTAAAATTCTTTTTTGATTTCCAGACATCCATCGCATTCCGCTGCACTAATCGGTATGCGTCTTCACGCTTCATCCCCTTCTTTGCTAACGCGAGCAGCACTGGTTGAGAATAGAGCAGGCCGTGCGTGATATCCAGGTTCCGTTTCATATTCTCGGGATAGACGAGCAGTTTATCGATGATGGATGTAAACTTGGCAATCATATGATCGAGAACAATGCAGGAATCCGGAACGATGATCCGCTCTACTGACGAATGGGAAATATCCCTCTCATGCCAGAGCGCCACATTTTCCAGCGCTGCTTGCGCATTGCCGCGAAGCACGCGCGCCAGTCCTGAGATCTGTTCGCACGTGATCGGGTTCCGCTTGTGCGGCATTGCGGAGGAGCCTTTTTGTTTCTCTGAAAAGTATTCTTCCGCCTCTAACACTTCTGTTCTCTGCAGATGACGGACTTCTGTCGCAAACTTGTCCAGCGAACTGCCGATGACGGCAAGCGTTGTGAGAAACTCCGCATGCCGATCTCGCTGTATCACCTGCGTCGACACCGGCGCGGGAGTCAGGCCGAGTTTCGTACAAACATATTCTTCCACTGAAGGACTGAGATGTGCAAAGGTTCCGACTGCGCCGGAAATCTGTCCCACAGAAATTGTTTTTAAAGCAGCCCGGAGCCGTTCAATGTTCCGCCGCGTTTCGTCATACCACAACGCCAGTTTCAGACCGAATGTTGTCGGTTCTGCGTGGATCCCGTGCGACCGGCCGATCATCACTGTCAGTTTGAACTCTTTTGCTCGACGCGCTAGAACATCTCGCAATTCCGTCAGATCCTTCAGCAGCAATTCGCCTGCCTGTTTCATCTGTACAGAAAGCGCAGTATCCACAACATCGGATGAGGTCATGCCGAGGTGAATGAATCGGGAGTCGGGTCCGACGAATTCTCCGACACTTGTTAAAAATGCGATCACATCATGTTTTACTTCTGCTTCGATTTCGTTGATGCGGTCGACATTGAATTTTGCCTTTTCGCGAATCGTTTTAACAGATTCCTTCGGAACGGCGCCAAGTTCCGCTTGCGCTTCACAGGCTAACAGTTCAATTTCCAGCCAGATGGCATAACGGTTTTCATCGGTAAAAATATTGCCCATCACCGGGCGGGTATATCGTGCTATCATTTAATTCTGCTTTTCTAATGTGAGGTCTATAGTAACTATTTTCTTATCGCGGTACACTCTTATTTTCCATTTATCACCGGCGCGGCTCTCTTGCATGATGCTGATCAGATTGTCATTGCTGATGATTCGTTCGCCATTGATCTCCACAATAATATCGGCGATGAGCAGTCCGGCCCGATCCGCAGGGCTGTTTTTCTGGATATCGCTAATGATTACACCCTGCGCTTGTTTAAGTCCAAAATACCGGGCAATCTGCGTGTCAACAGGACGGACATCAATACCTGTCCAGAAATTCCGTTCCACTTTCCCCTTCTTCTGCAATTCATCGACTACTGTCTTCACCCGATTGATGGGCAGCGCAAATCCATAGCCGATATATGCTTGACTGACTCCGGCAGTGTAGATAAGCGTGTTGATCCCAATAACTTCGCCAATGCTGTTTACGAGCGGTCCTCCGCTGTTTCCGGAATTGATGACAGCATCGGTTTGAATCAATCCCCTGTATGATCGACTGTTGTCCACATTCAGGTTCATCCCTTTGGCACTTATAACACCTACCGTGACGATCGGTTTATCGATATTATCAAACAGTCCAAACGGATTGCCAAGTGCAATCACCCATTCGCCGATCAACACTTCATCAGAATTCCCGAGTTTCACGTACGGAAAAACTTCTCCTTTTTCGGGCGTCAGTTTCAGTAGGCATACGTCGGTCACAAGATCCGTACCAATAATCGCCGCCTGATATTTTTTACCGTTCGTCAGTGTTACTGTAATTTCTTTTGCATTCCCCGCCACATGATCATTGGTAATCACGTATCCATCGGGAGAAATGATGAATCCTGATCCGAGGCCCTTCACTTCCTGTTTGTAATTCCTGTTCCCAAAAAATTGATTAAAGAAGGGATCGTTGCCGAAGAAATTTGCAAACGGATCGCGGTACTCGCGCACTTCAATAACGTTGATACCAACCACGGCGGCACTGACAGCATCCACAGTCCGTGTGATCGCATTCTGTCGCGACCGAAAAATATCATCGTTCGTATTCTGTGAAGTGGTTATTCCGGATATCAACAGAACGGAAACAGCTATGAGAAAAATTTTATTCATGGAAATATTCTTTGATAGGTTCAATATGTCGTGACAGGCATACTGCAACAATAGAACTGCCGGCAACGAAAAACTGAGCCGGTGAAAAATATCCGGGAATGATTGCGCTCATCCATTGCTCCGGAAGAAAATACATGATGGGCGGAAGGATCACAAGCGCTATCACACTGGAAGCATGTACATTTTTCGTGACCTTTTCAGAACCAAAATACATTGCCAGCCAAACGCCGACCCACACACCGCTCGTCATTAATAACGCTCCTGCTCCGGTCGCCAATCCTCTCCCCCCGTGAAATTTCAACCAGACAGGATAACAATGGCCAAGGACAGAGCCGAACATCGCCGCAGACACGGCGGCCATCGGATCATTAAACATCAAAGCCCCTATCAACACGCTGGCTATCCCTTTCAACAAGTCTACAATAGTCACCACTACGCCGATCCATTTTTTTCCAGTAACTTCAAGTGCATTCCGGCCGCCGACATTACCGCTGCCTGCCTTGCGAATATCGACATCCGACGTTCCTTTCACCACAAGGTATGCAGTAGGTATAGAACCAATGAAATAGCTGAGGATGAACGAAACGAAGTAATTTTCCAAAATATTCTCGCTTTCTTTTTTAAGGTACAAAAATTGGTGTGGTAAGTCAACGTGTGAAATTGCCGTAACTTATTGAATTTTGTACAATTTAGCGGATTCGTTTCTTGATTCTCCTCATCAAAAAAACTATATTGATAAAAATTAGGTGCACTATGTCCAAAGATCTTTCCAAAGTAAAATATTATAACACTATCCTTGAGACGATTGGCAACACTCCGTTGATCAAACTGAATAAGATCAACAAAGGTTTGAAGCCACATATCTTTGTAAAAGTGGAAGCGTTCAATCCTGGAGGTTCTATTAAAGATCGGATTGGCGTAGAGATCATCGAGGACGCTGAACGGACCGGCAGAATTAAACCAGGTGGTACGATTGTCGAATCCACTTCCGGCAATACAGGAATGGGACTTGCAATTGCGGCAGCGGTGAAAGGATATAAAACTGTTTTCACCATGCCGGATAAAATGAGTGCTGAAAAGATCAGTAACCTCCGGGCATTCGGTGCAGAAGTGATCGTTACTCCAACAGCAGTGCCGCACGAATCCCCCGAGAGTTATACAGAAGTCGCAAAACAGCGGGTGCGGGAAACTCCCAATTCTATTCTTGCCGATCAATATGAAAATCCGAAAAATCCTGAAGCGCATTATAAAAGCACCGGACCTGAGATTTGGGAACAAACCGGCGGACAGATTGACTATCTGATTTGCGGACTTGGAACAGGCGGAACGATTACAGGCACGGCAAAATATCTCAAAGAGAAAAATCCGGATATCAAAGTGATCGGCGTTGATATCAAAGGATCGATTCTGCAGGAATATTTCTATAAAAAGAAATTCGACCCGGTGTTCAAAACGTATAAGATCGAAGGAATTGGTCAGGATTATATCCCAAAAACACTTGATTTCAATTACGTGGACGAAGTGATCATGGCGGATGACCGTGATTCATTCCTCGCTGCCAGGAAGATGACCCGCGAAGAAGGGATCTTCGTCGGAGGATCCTCCGGCACGGCCATTCATGCTGGATTAGAATATTGCAAAAAACTTCCGGAGGATGCGATCGTTGTCATCATTCTGCCGGATAGCGGAAGCCGATATGTCAGCAAGATCTATAATGATCTATGGATGCGGGAGAACGGGTTCCTAAAACCGGAACGGATCACATTAAAATACATTCTGGACAGCAAAGAGTCCGAACTTCAGGAGCTCATCAGCGTTCAGAAATCGACGACTATCCGTCAAGCAATCGAATTGATCAAGAAGCACAACATCTCCCAGTTGCCGGTGATCGAACAGGGGAAATCAATCGGTCTCGTCACCGAATCGAACCTTCTATCCAGTGTCGTAGAAGATGCGGCAAATTTCGATAAGAGTGTCTCCACGGCGATGGAACATCCCCTTCCGGAGATCCACATGAACGAAGAGGTGAACATCGCAATAAAATATTTCATGCAAAAAATTCCGGCGGTGATCATCACCGATCATGCAAAGCCAATAGGCATCGTCACCCGGTTCGACGTGCTGGAATATATGTCTCACTAACCCTTTCCGAACTTTATGCAGTGGGATAAAGGCGCATCCGATAAGTTAGACCAACTCGTTTCCGTCGTTCGCGATCCGTTTCGTACGATCATCAAGAACAATTCCCAGACGCACGCGGAAAAGTATGCTGAAGTGCGAAAAAGTCCCCACGTCACTTCAAAAGAAGCAGTGTTGGGATTTCTGCGCGCCCGGTCGCATAAACTCAGCAGTGAAGGTTTGATGATCCTCGAAGAAAACCAGCTTACCGAAAAAGATTTTTTAAATTATCCGTCATCAGGGAGCAAAAAATGAAATTCTCAACGAAAGCAGTCCACGCAGGACAAACACCAGATCCGTCTACAGGCGCCGTGATGACGCCTGTTTTTTTGACCTCCACCTATGTTCAGGAAGGTCTCGGGAAGAATAAAGGATATGAATATTCCCGTGTTTCGAATCCGACACGGACTGCACTTGAAAAGAATATTGCAGCATTGGAGAATGCTGCCGAAGGAATGGCATTCGGATCCGGAATGGCCGCAGAGGATGCGATCTTCCGGCTGTTGAACCCCGGTGATCATGTTATCGTTACCAACGATGTGTACGGCGGAACATACCGCATCGGGAAATTGGTGCTGGAAAATTACGGACTGCAGTTCGATTTCGTCGATACTACGGTGATCGACAATGTTGTGAAGGCATTTAAGCCGAATACAAAAATGATTTTCGTCGAAACTCCGACCAATCCCACCATGAAGATCACCGATCTGAAAGCAATTGCAAAGTTTGCAAAGGAACGGAAGATCCTCTCCGTGGTGGATAACACATTTGCTACCCCCTATTTGCAGCAGCCGCTGGAACTGGGGATCGATGTTGTGCTACACAGTGTCACCAAATATTTAAACGGACATAGCGACATGCTCGGCGGATTTGTAGGCACAAGTCATCCTAAAGTGATCGAACGCCTTCGTTTCCTACAGAAAGCGACTGGCGGAATCATGAGTCCGTTCGATGCATGGCTCTGCCTTCGCGGCACCAAAACACTTGCTGTCCGCATGAGGCAGCATTGCGAAAGTGCTCAGCAGATAGCAGAATGGCTTGTTGCACAAAAGAAGGTCGGCACGGTGAATTACCCCGGATTGACTTCGCATCCACAGCATGCACTGGCAAAAAAACAGATGCGGGGATTCGGAGGAATGATCTCGTTCGATTTACGCAGTCTGGCGAATGCGAAGAAGTTCCTGAGGGCTGTGAAACTGTGCGCACTTGCCGAATCTCTCGGCGGAGTGGAAACACTCATCTCCCATCCCGCATCCATGACGCACGCTTCTGTTCCCAAAGCGGACAGAATCAAAAATGGTGTTACAGACGGATTGGTAAGAATTTCTGTGGGAATTGAGGATGTGGAAGATATTATTGCTGATTTGAAACAAGCGCTGTCGAAGATTTGATTTCGTAACCTTGCGAAGGTTATGAAAAAGATTTTGCTTAACCTTCGCAAGGTTTAGCGTAGGACAATCGCAAGGCTTAACCTATTCCTTTATATTCTTATTCGAAAACAATCCTTTATTTGAAACAATAAAGTGTGCTGTCGCAATATTTGTCGCCAGCGGAACATTATGGACATTACACACACGCATCAATCCATGAATGTCAGGATCATGTGGATGCGCGTCCAACGGATCGGTAATAAAAATCACCGCATCGACTTTCTTGTTCGCTACTAACGCCGCAATTTCCGCATCTCCTCCTAAGGGACCGGACATATAGCATTTCACTTTCAGTCCGACTTTTTCTTTTAGCAGTTTCCCTGTTGTCCTTGTTGCAATAAGTGAACATTTGGATAATGCTTTTTTATTATCATTGGCAAATTGAAGGATATCAGCCTTTTTGCCGTCGTGTGCTATAAGTGCAATGGTTTTCATCGTTATGCTTTCTTGTTATGGTAAACTGTACCAATACTTTTTTACATCTATAGTTTTGAGCGTACCAACGCCCACGCCGCAATCGTCATACCATCCCAAATAGTATTGGTTCGTATGAGTTCATCGATCTCTTCCGGTGATCGGAACAGAATCTCAAACTCTTCCGTCGCATCGGGGATCGGATGGGTTTTCACAAGGTCTTTTGCAAGATAAACCTTGCAAATCTCATTGGTGACACCATTGTAAGGATTAAACTCTGCTGCAACGTGAAGTGAGTTGGAACGATATCCAGTCTCCTCTTCCAGTTCCATCACAGCCGTTTCATCGTATGATTTTCCTTCTTTCACTCCGCCGCAAGGAAGTTCAATACTCTCTTTATCGCAAAGATAGCGGTATTGATTGACAAGGATAATCTTTCCTTCCGCGGTGACCGGCACGATCATGCTCGCACCGTTAGTGTGCACGTAATTGTATTCGCCGGTCACTCCGTTGGGTATCTGGAACTCATCCCGTTTGTAGGTCCACCACGGATTTTTCAGGACAATCTTTGTTGAAAGTTGTTTCCATCGTTGTATCATGCGAACCTGCCTAAAAAAATAACGGCCGGTTATTCACCGACCGTCGTGTATGTTGATAAGAAATTCAAATCAATTGTCAGACCAATTCGCTCTCGGCAAAGAAAAATGCCACTTCGATCTTTCCGTTTTCGACGGAGTCTGAACCGTGGACAATATTTTCTCCCTTATTGTCTGCATATAACTTCCGGATTGTTCCTTCCGCTGCATCTTTCGGATCCGTTGCACCGATCAGCGTGCGATAATCCGCGATCGCGTTTATTTTTTCCAGTGCAACAGGAACAACCGGACCGGAGGTCATGAATTCAACCAGCGAGGCATAAAACGGACGTTCTTTATGAACTGCATAAAATGCACCGGCTTGTTCTTTTGTCAACCGGATCTGTTTGAATCCGAGAACTTTGAATCCCGCTTTTTGTATGTGCGACAACACCGTTCCCTGCAATCCTTTGCGCACGCAGTCCGGTTTCATGATGCATAATGTTCTTTCAATAGCCATTGGTACTCCTTACGTTAAAATAATTCCAGACCGTCTCCCGAAGATGACGGCTGTATTGTGAAATGATTATTTCTTTTTCTTTTTAACCGTTTTCTTTTTGGCAACGGTTTTCTTTTTAGCAGATTTCTTTTTGGATTTCAGTGTATAGGACGCTTTGTATTTCTTTGCCAGCGCCTGTTTCATGGTCTCTCCCATGGACGCGGGAGAATCCACCACGAAAATACCTGCGTTCTTCATCGCTTTCATCTTCTCGTCCGCAGTACCTTTACCGCCGGAAATAATAGCGCCGGCGTGTCCCATTCTTCTGCCCGGAGGCGCTGTACGTCCGGCAATGAATCCAACCACAGGTTTTGAAACATTTTTCTTAATGAACTCGGCTGCTTCTTCTTCAGCATTGCCGCCAATCTCGCCGATCATGATAATGCCGTCGGTCTTATCATCTTCATTGAATAATTTGATCGCATCAATAAAGCGTGTCCCGATAATCGGATCGCCGCCGATACCGATGCAGGTTGATTGGCCGATACCGCGCTCTGTCAACTGCCAGACTGATTCATATGTCAATGTTCCACTCCGCGACACGACACCGACGCGTCCCGGTTTGTGAATGAACGCAGGCATGATGCCGACCTTCGCTTCGCCCGGCGTTATGATTCCCGGACAGTTCGGACCGATGAGACGAACGCCTTTCTTGGTAATGTATTCATAGGCATTGACCATATCCTTCACCGGAATTCCTTCAGTGATGCAGACGATCAGATCGACGCCGCCATCTGCTGCTTCCATGATCGCATCGCCGGCAAATGCTGCCGGGACATAGATGATTGATGTATTCGCTCCCTGTTCGCGCACTGCATCTGCCACGGTGTTGAACACCGGGATCTCGCGTTCGAACTGATCTTTCTCATTTCCTTTATACCGGGAACCGCCTTTCCCGGGAGTAACTCCGGCAACGACATTGGTTCCGTATGCAAGCATCTGCGACGTATGAAATGTTCCTTCTCCGCCGGTAATGCCCTGTACAACAAGTCTGGTCTTTTTGTTGACAAGAATGCTCATAGTGTTTGGGTTTAGATGTGAAGTAAAATATTAATTAACAGTTTCAAGAAAATCTCCAACTTTCAAAATCGTTTCTTCATCGAATTGTTTCCCCAGCAGCTGCACGCCAACCGGCAACCCTGTTGCATCAACACCAGCCGGAACACAAATGCCGGGGATTCCCGCCAGATTTGCCGACACGGTGTAGATATCGTTCAGATACATTTGCAGCGGATCATCCATCTTTTCGCCAAGCTTGAATGCAGTCGTCGGAGAGATGGGTGTAAGAAGACAATCCACCGAACGGAATGCTTCATTAAAATCGTTT
>JBAYJG010000112.1:0-9229 GCA_041665225.1 Bacteroidota bacterium | reverse complement strand
CTTCTTCGGAAGCATTGTATCAAAAGATTGCGACGAAAACAATTTTGCCCCGTTGAACGTCCCTTGTTGCAGCAGCATTTGACCCAATTTTGCGAGATCGGAGACAGAACAATACAATCCTCCGTAGGTGTTATCAGAATATGCACTGTTCATTTCGAGGGGTGCGAAGATATAGTCGCGAAAAAGATATGGCACTGCTCGGCCGGTGATCCGCTCCATTACTTTTCCGGCAAGTGCATACCCGACTCTGTGATAGACAAACGATGAACCCGGTTCAACTGTTGGAAGAAGCTGTGAAATCTGATTTTCAAGCGAAGTATTCCAATCCGACGCCCACTCGCCGGCAATGTGAAGTCCGCTAGTATGGGTAAATAAATGCCGCAGCGTCAATTTTTCATTTCCAACACTTGTCAACTCTGGAAGGTGCCGGACAACCGGAGCATCAAGATCGATGATTCCTTGATCGACGAACTGCATCATCAACACACCGGTAAGTATTTTCGTTATGGAGGCCATCCACATGGGAGAATTCTTTGTTACCGCAATTCCCTTTTCGTCTTTTCCGAATGCTTCATGGAAAATGATCTTTCCTTTATGTACTACCAGTGTAACGTTCGGCGATACACCTTTCACTGCCCAATCGTTACACATTGTCCTTAATTTGTTGATCAACTGCACATCGTATCCGCTTGCCGTAACAGTTGAATCATTGAAAACAGTTGTCGGAATATTTTCTGTTTTTTTGGGAAGTGCAAGAGGGTTCTCTTTTTGATCGATCCCTTCGAGTTTGCGTTTTATTGTGATCCACCATTGCCGGTCTTTTAAACGCGGCGTTTCGATGCTCGTATTACCTGCATCCATATCCTCCAAACCTGCTAGAAAAATCGCTGCATCGGGATCCCGTTGCGGGAAGTATTTTAAATTACCGAAACTGAATCGCTCTTCATTCTTAGAATACTTTTCCCATTTAATTGAATCAATCCCGTATCCTTTCAGTGGATTCATCTGTATCGGCACGTTGCGACTGTAATCGTCAAACTCAATCGGTGCACAGTAAAGAGTAACATAACGTTTAATAATGCTTCCGGAAGGAGTTTTCCCTTCAATCACTGCACCATAGCGTCCTGGTGTTTTGGCCGTGTTCACTTTCTGAAATGTCTGGTCGTAATAGCTTACAGTAAGCGGAAAAACTCCCATTTCATTTTCAACCATTGCTTCATTCTTCCAACGGTAATGTGGCAACTCACCTGGCGGGAAAACATATGCATCGAATTCGAGTTCTTCATTCATGAATGCCCGGATCCGCTGGTCAGTGATGGGTTTCCATTCGACCGTGTCGATTGGAGTATTGGAAAGCGTTACAATGGATCGTTCATTATGGACAGGTTGAACAGAGCGGGGTATATGGATCAATGTTTTTGATAATACTCCATCTTCAACAAGAATTCCGCTCGCAATAACTGATCTGTCCGTTCTAAGTTGGATAGTGTTGCCTGCCATTTTTTTCGGGACACAAATGGTAAGAAGTGCTTCACCCATCCGGATAAACTCGACGTGCGAGTAGACTGGCTGTAATTCCTTTTTCATAAGAGTCGGGAGAACATCCCGATAGGGATACATCCTGCACCAAATCTCGTCGCCTGCAATCCGTCCGCAGATACGAAGCGTCAAATATTTTTTTGGAAAGAGCATCGACCGCGGGACGGTCAACGTCATATATCCGAGATTTGCGCCATAGCCGTTTTGTGCAACGGCGGTAAATGAGAGCGATATTCCATTTTTTCCCAATATTGTCCAACGTGCATCGTTCAGGGTGGAGAATGAGATTGAAACGCTGTCATTGATGAACAGATCGAACCACTCGTTTCCGAGATTATTTCCGAAACCGCAGGTCCAGATGAAGGAAGCGGAATCCCCTTTCCATTGTGCAGGAACCGCTGCCGTGTTCCAGGAAAACATTGCTTCCCCTCCCAGCGTTCGCGCAACAAATGCAGAGTCCCGCCGTTCGTCGCTGCGATGAGACTGATACGGCGAGTACGAACCACTGACGTACGACTGATATCCTTCGAACCATTTATTTTTTTCCGTTGCGATGGAATAATGCAAACGTGCGACAGATTCAATATTGACCTGTCCGAACATGGAAGAAATACTTAACAGCAGCAACACTAAAAGCAGAAGTTGTCTTGAAGAATTTCGCGGCATTAAATGGGAAAGTGTTTTCACTGTTTTGTCTTCGTCAATAACCAGTCATAGATCGCAGGATTGTTGTATGTGCGCGTCCAGGCATCGTGTTACAGGTCCGGATAGGAAGTGAATGTCGGATTCCCGCCGCATCCGATCAGTGTGGTAATAACACTTTGTGCTTTGGAAAACGGTATAATATCGTCTTTTTCACCATGGAATGCCCACATCGGAATATTCTTAATCACACACAGATCCCATCCTTCTTCGATGCGAAACGCGATTGGAATCAGTGCTGCAAAGCGTTTTGGATACCGGATTGCCAGATCCAATGTACCAATCCCCCCCATACTAAGTCCCGTCAGATAAATGCGATTGGTATCCACTGGATAGCGCTCGATCAAACTGTCAATGAGCGAGTTCAGTTTTTTCTGCATACCGCCGTTGTAGTACCATTCTGTCGATGAGGGACATTGCGGAGAGACAACGATAAACGGAAAACTGTTTTTCCCATCAAGTATTTTCGGAAGCCCTTCTCCTTTCACCTTCCATAGATCGCTGCCGCTTTCTCCGATCCCATGGAGAAACAGGATGAGAGGATATTTCCCATTGATAACCGCTGAAGTATCTCGCGGCATGAAGAAGAGATAGTTTGCGGTTGAAGGATCATAGACCTCTTGTTGGATGATTGGATCGCTGCCGAAATCCGGCTGACCGAGGACATAATCCGCAAAAGCTCCGTTCGGCTGAGACGCGGCATGATTGAACACCAGAATGCGGTTGTTCGATTCGTCGACAAGGTACAACCGTCCTGCATCATCGCCGAATACTCCACGAAGATTGCTCAAACCGTTGCGCGATTGATTTTTCAGATTCGTCGTAAAATCCGGTTGCCCGAGCACTCCATCAGCGGCAGCTCCGTTTCCTTTTACGGAAACAGAATCGAATCGCAGTACACGATTATTGTCATCCTCACAGATCCAGAGATGATCGTTTTTATCCAGATAGACTCCCATCGGCCGGTTCATTGTCGTTGCAGAAAGCCCGCTCGTACCGGACGTAAAATTCGGCTGCCCCAACACGCCATCCGCGCTTGCACCATTCTGTTTTACCGACGCATTATCAAACCGAAGAACTCGATGGTTCAATCTATCAGTAATCCAAAGACTTCCATGAGGATCACAAAAAACGCCAACGGGTCCTTTTATTTTCGACGCAGATAATCCTGAAGTGTTGGATGTAAAATCAGCTTGCCCCAGCACAGCATCAGCGGCCGCGCTGCTTGCTTTATTGGATGCATTGTCAAACCGAAGCACTCTGTTGTTCAAATAATCACTCACCCATAATCGGCCCTCCATATCGACGAACGCGCGAAGCGGATCATTCATTTTTGTCGCTGTCAGACCGCTGGTAGAGGTTAAAAAATCCGGCTGGCCGAACACCGCTTCAGCCGGAGAACCATTGGTCATTTTCGACGAAGAACTCCATCGCAGCACCCGATTATTATACCGGTCCACCACGAACAGTTTTCCCGTTACAGGATCGACAGCGACACCGGACGGGGAATGCAACGTTGAAGAAGTAGTGCCAAAAATGTTTGTTGTAAAACCAGTTTGTCCCAATACCCCGTTTGCCGGCATGTTATTGTACAGCGGAGATTGAGCGAAGAGAGCTCCTCCAAACAGAAAGAGAGTAAGAATTCTACATACGAGACATCTGAAAAAACCCTTATCGATGTCATTCCGAGGAGCGTCCGCCTGACCGAAGCAGTCGGACAGGAAGCGACGAGGAATCTCGTTTTTTTGCTGAAATGTAAATCTGAGATTGCTCGCTTGCCCCTTTGGGACTTCGCTCGAAATGACCATGGATAAATAATATTTCAGAGGTCTCAATACGTTATTGTTCATTGAACGAGGTTACTTTCCATTTCAAACTATTTTAGTAGACACATTCTTCGGACCTGAATACCTTCTTCTGAGCGAAGAACGTAGAGATATATTCCACTGGATAAATCTTTTCCATTCATTGCCAAAGAATAAACAGTTTGTGCAATTACAGTTTCATGAAATAGTGTTTTAATCTTTTGTCCCAGCAGATTATAGACTATGACCGATGCTGTGCCGCTTGTCCCGACAGAAAACGAAATGCGTGTTTCAGGATTGAATGGGTTGGGATAATTTTGAAACAGGAACATCGTGCCGGGAAGAATGGAAGAACGCAACTCCTCCACCGCCGTCAACTGCGATACGTCGAACCGCAGCACACGGTGATTGTCGAAATCTGTCACCCAAAGATGACCGTTCTGTGAATCAACAAATAACGATTGCGGGTAGGCAAAGTTGCTTGCAGACGGTGATGCGATTGACAGTGCACCACGGTCTTGTGCATCGGTCAACTCCTGGAAAAGGAATACCGTTGCCATCAGTATGAGAACTCTTCTGAACACCATGGGAATCCATACAAAGATACGAAACAATACTATGTGAATACGTAAAGCGGATATTCCTATTTCAAAACCGCATTTCACTAGCGCTGGATATAAATCAAACCCTTGAAAGGCTAAGAGGATCCGCTCTTCGCGGTGCAGCATTCCTCAGAAAACTCATCACCTTTCAAGGGTCTGTCCTTCAACTACAAAACTACTTCTGCAGCATCAGTTTCTTTACTTCCCTGAAATTCTGCTGCACTGTGCCGTTGACCGAAGTTGCATTCAAACGATACACATACACACCGCTGGAATATCTCGAGGCATTCCATTCGAAATTGTAATATCCTGCCGACAAACGGGTGTTGACGATCGTTATCACTTCCCTGCCGAGCATATCATAGATCTTCAGCGATACATCGCTCACTTCGGGCAATCCGAACCGGATGGTCGTGGACGGATTGAACGGATTCGGGAAGTTCTGCGACAACGAGTAGACCGTCGGTAATGTACCGCCATCGTTATCAACGCCGGTAGTAGACGGTGTTGCATTTACTTCGTTGCTGTACGGGCTTTCCATACCATACGTATTCACCGCCGTCACGCGGAAGTAATATTTCGTCTCATTGGTCAGTCCCGTAACGATCTTCGTGGTGTCGAGCAATCCGCCCGTTGTGGAATCGAGCTTCGTCGTTGGATTAGCCGAAGTGCCGCCGTAAATCCGGTAGCGGACGAAATCACCTTCCGTATTCTTATTCCATTTCAATGTTACTTGTGCATTGCCGCTCTGTGCAGCGAGATTCTTCGGGGCTGCCGGTGTCGTTATGTTGATTGCCGGTCCGTTATAGCGAAGCACCCGGTGGTTATAAATATCCGGTATCCAGACATGGCTATTTGCATTGTCGACGAACACCGACAACGGATAGTTCAAACTGGATGCCGTTGGCGGATCCAATGCTGCATTAGACATAAAATCATCCTGTCCGTATACATTATCTGCATTGGCGCCATTGCTTTTTGTTGCCGCATTTTCATAAACCATAACGCGGGAATTTCCTTCATCCGCAACATATAATCGTCCTGCTGCATCCACTACAACACCTCGCGGTTCATAGAATCCGGATTGTGTCGTAGCAGTTGCCGATGTGAGAAAATCAGCTTGACCCAATACGCCATTGGCATCGGCTCCGTTTGCCTTTACAGCAGCATTGTCAAATCTCAACACACGACTATTATATCTATCCGCAACCCATAGACGACCGTTTACGTCAAAGAACACTCCCCACGGTGCATTCATTGTAGCAGCGGTCGTGCCGGTTGTTGATGAAGAATAACTATCTTGTCCCAGTACACCGTTCGGCAATGCTCCATTTGCTTTTGCTGCGGCATTGTCATACCGTAATACGCGATTATTTGCTCTGTCCGCAACCCATAATCTGCCACTTGCATCCGCACAAACACCGGAGGGAGAACTCATCTTTCCTCCGGATGTGCCCATGACGTTGGTGACAAAATCCGGCTGACCTAAAACACCGTCCGCTGCACCTGACGTCGCTTTAAACGAAGCATTATCAAACCGCAGAACGCGATGGTTGTCGCGGTCTGCAACCCACAATCTTCCGGTTGCATCTACTGCTACTCCGTTTGGATTGCTCATGGTGGAAGCGGAAATAGTAGGATTATTCGCTACACGCGAAACGAAATCGGGTTGGCCGAACACTGCTTCTGCTTTCGCTCCGTTGATGTATTTTTCAGCCGAGCCAAACCGCAGCACCCGCCTGTTGTCACGATCAGCGACAAAGAGTTTCCCCGTTGTCGGATCGATCGCTACACTCGCCGGTTCGGACAACGTTGAATCAGTCGGAGATGTCCATCCTGTGTTAGTGACAAAATCACTTGTCCCTAGCACACCGACAGCAACCGTCAATATTGATGGCGTCACTTCTGCTTCATTGCTGTATCCGCTTTCCATACCATTAAGGTTTACAGCAGTGATGCGGAAATAGTATTTCGTTTCATTCGTCAAGCTGGCAATCACCTTCATCGTATCGGCTTTGCCGCCGGTAGTCGATGCAAGCAGAGTTGTCGGATTCACTGAGGTGCCTCCGTAGATCCTGTATTGTGCAAAATCATTTTCCGAATTTTGATTCCATTTCAGCGTTACCTGTGCATTACCGCGACGCGCAGCAAGATTTTGCGGGGGTGCCGGAGCAACAATTACGACCGGTGTCTCACCTTCATGATAGCGAACAATCCGGTGGTTATATTCATCTGCCAACCAAATCAGTTTATAGACATTATCCACGACAAGAAATTCAGGATAATTCACGCTGCCTGCGGTGGGAGGAGTAGGATTGAATGCGGAGAAGTAATCTGTTTGACCGAAAACGTATGTTGCATTCGGTCCATCACCTTTTGTTGCGGCACTGTCGAAAACCATAATACGGTTATTTCCTTCATCCGTAACATACAGTTTCCCGGCAGGATTAATAAAGACACCGCGCGGACCATTGATACTGTTTTGATCCCGTCCCGATGTGCTCGTCACGAAATCTGCCTGGCCGATCACACCGTCCGCTGCAGCGCCGTTTGCCTTCCCGGCGGCATTGTCAAAACGAAGCACGCGGTTATTATCTCGGTCCGATACCCAGATGGTTCCGTTAGCATCACCGGTGATGCCGTATCCGCGTGTTATTAATGAGGCTGAAAGCCCTCCTGCATTTGTCGTAAAATCCGGCTCGCCGAGTACTGCATCTGCAGCGTCACCGTTCGATTTTGCCACGGCGTTATCAAAACGCAATACACGTTTATTGTCCCTTTCCGCTACCCACAGGCGTCCAGTCCCGTCCACAAACAAACCGATTGGTGCAGACATTGTTGAAGCAGAAATTCCGCCGGTATTTGCCGTACCTGTTGCGAAGTCCGCCTGACCGAGTACACGCGTTGCAGCAGCTCCACTTGCGAGGAACGAAGCATTATCAAAACGCAATACACGATTGTTGCTTAAGTCAGAAACCCACAACCGTCCACCACCATCCACGGTGATTCCGTACGGACGAGCCATTTTCGTCGAAGATGTACCGGAGGTGTTCGTTACAAAATCGGGTTGTCCGAGCACAGCTTCAGCAGCAGCTCCATCCAGCATTTTATCCGCTGAACCCCATCGCAGAACCCGTCTGTTATTATAATCAGCTACAAACAATTTCCCTGTTGTCGGGTCGATTGCAATTCCTTTCGGCATATCCACTTTCGATGACGACAATCCAGTGCCATTCGTCGCAAAATCAGCTTGACCTAGGACACCCACACCGAGACGAGGCGTCAGATCGAACCGCAGAATACGATGATTATATTCATCTGCTACCCAGAGTTGATTCTTTGTATTATCAACGACAAGGAATTCCGGATAATTGACCGTAGTTGGTGTCGGTTCGATCGTTGCGATCTTCGAAACAAAATCCAGCTGTCCGATCACATGATCAGCAATATCACCATTAGCTTTGTACATTGCTTCATTGTATGCCAGAATGCGATTGTTCGCTTCGTCACTGACATATAATCGCCCCGCTGCATCAAGAAATACTCCGCGTGGACCTTCCAGACTAGATTGAGTTCGTGCAACAACGTTACTCATGAAATCTGCTTGACCGAGAACACCGTCTGCAGAATCACCGTTTGTCTTTGCCGCTGCATTATCAAAACGGAGAACGCGGTTGTTGTCCCTGTCTGCAACCCAGATGTTACCGCTTGCATCGCCGACAATACCGTAGGCGCGCGTAATTAATGCCGGAGTTAATCCGCCGGTATTTGTTGCGAAGTCCGGTTCACCCAATACCCCATCTGCCGGATCGCCGTTCGATTTTGCTGCTGCATTGTCAAATCGCAATACACGTTTATTGTCCCGTTCTGCAACCCATAATCGGCCGGCTGCGTCAACAAAAACTCCGATCGGCGCAGACATGGTGGATGCAGATATTCCTCCGGTATTTGCCGTTCCGGTTGCAAAATCTGCTTGACCTAATACCCGTGTTGCGGCTGCACCGCTGGTCAATGTTGATGCATTATCAAAACGAAGAACACGGTTGTTGCTCAGATCCGCAACCCACAATCGCCCGGCAGCATCGACAGTGATACCGTACGGTCGGGCCATCGTTGTTGAGGATGTTCCGGTGGTATTTGTTACGAAATCGGGTTGTCCAAGCACCGCTTCTGCAGCAGCGCCATTTATCATTTTTTCAGCAGAACTCCATCGAAGAACACGACGGTTATTGTAATCGGCCACAAATAATTTCCCTGTAGTCGGATCGATCGCAATTCCTTTCGGCATATCCATCTTCGATGCCGATAATCCCAACGTATTCGATAGTAAATCCGTCTGTCCTAAAACACCGACGGCTGCTATATTGTTGCTCAACGGCACTTGCGCAGGCAATAACATGCTTGCTATTATGCCGATACATAACATTGCACAGATTGTTTTTAGTTTGTTCATAAATCCTCCTCTACGAGGGGTGTGGAAACGGTGAATTATGAAAACAACATCGTGTATTGTGAATATTTATTGCAAAAACATTTTCTTTCCATCACATCATTGTAGTTCGCTGAAACAGTTTTTATTTG